>CAYWZO010000004.1:25787-59269 GCA_964462865.1 uncultured Dehalococcoidaceae bacterium
CCGGTTATTTCCAGCCTTTCGTATTTTGTTTCACCGAGCCGGTGGTACGGCAGCAGATGGACTTTAACCGGCTTCCCCAGTTTATTGATAAATCCGGCCGTCCGCAGGACATTCTCCCGGTCATCGTTATAGCCGGGGACCACCGGGACCCGGGCCAGGAAAGCCACACCGGGAAATTCACGGATGATTCTGCCGGCGTTGGCCAGGATAAGCTCGTTGGAGACGCCGGTCAGTTTCCGGTGCGCTTCGGGGTCCAGGTGCTTGATGTCGTAGAGCACCAGGTCGATATAGGGCAGGATTTCTTTAAACACGTCCCAGCCGGCGTGACCGGACGTGTCCAGCGCCGTGGGCAGGCCGGCTTCTTTACATAGCTTAAGGATGGCGAGAGTGAACTCTGGCTGGACCAGCGGTTCGCCGCCGGAGATAGTGACTCCCCCGCCCGACCTCCGGTAAAAAATGGCGTCGGCATTCACGTCTTTAAAGACCTCGGCGGCACTCATTTCTCTGCCCATGATATCCCTGGCCTCGTTGGGGCAGGCGGCGGCGCATTTCCCCAGCCCTTTACAGAGAAGGCGGTCGGTCCGTGACCTGCCGTCCACAATTTCGATGGCCCTTTCCGGGCAGGCGGCCACGCAGGCGCCGCAGCCGGTGCATTTCTCGCGGTTGAAAAACAGCTGCGGCGTTTTCGGTTGAGATTCCGGGTTCTGGCACCAGACACAGCGCAGCGGGCACCCCTTGGTAAAGACCGTGGTGCGGATGCCGGGTCCGTCGTGGATGCTGTAGTGCTGGATATTGAAGACGTACCCTTTGATATTTTCTGTCTGGTCCATGTTTTTCCCGGTTTCTCAGGCTGTCTGTTGATATTCGGTGCGCTGGATAATCTCGTCCTGGACGGCCTTGCTAAGCGAGTTGAAATAAGCGCTGTAGCCGGCCACGCGTACGATTAAATCACGGTGTTTTTCGGGGTGCTCCTGGGCATCGATAAGCGTTGCCCGGTCGACCACGTTGAACTGGATATGCTTCCCGCCGAAATCGAAGTAGGTCCTGATTAAAGCGGACAGTTTTTTCAGGTCTTCGGTCGATGCCAGGGCGGACGGATGGAATTTCACGTTCAGCAGGGTGGACTGAAAGGGAATCTGGTCGATGGTCATGGCGCTCCGGATGAGGGCGGTCGGCCCGCTGGTGTCCCGGCCCTGGGCCGCCGACATCGTGCCGTCGGCCAGGGTCTCCCCGCTATAGCGTCCGTCCGGAGTGGCGCCGGTGTAAGAACCGGCGGGCGCGTGGGAGGTAATCGATATGCCGGCCGGCTTCATCGTGCCTCCCCAGGCGGTGGGGAAGGTCACCGCGATATCGGTCCAGTACCGGTAAAGCTCCCGGGCGATATTGTCCGCGTAGGCATCGCCGTTACCGTACTTGGGGGCCTCCAGGCACATCCGGCGGATTTCCTGGTACCTTTCCCCCGCCCAGTTGGCATCGAGGGCGTCCTTCATCTCCCGGGCGGTTACCTTCTTCTCATCGAAAACGAGCTTCCTCACGGCGGTCATGGCATCGACCACGTTAATCATCCCCACCGGATTGAGCATCGAACCGTTTTCGAACGGCATGGTCCGGTCGAGGATGTCCCGGCCTTCCTTGATGGCGTCCACCATCAGGCAGGAGTGAAAAGCGTCCGGGTAAAGCTCGGTCTGGACCCTTAAAAGGATATTATGCTCCTCGGCCGCCAGGCTCATGAAATAGGCCAGCTGCTCCCTGAAGGCCTTCATTAATTCTTCGAACGTACTGAAGTCGGCGAAATCGCCCGTCCGGGGCCCGAGCTGCCGGCCGGTGCGGCGGTCCACTCCGTTGTTCAGGGTCAGTTCCAGTACCCGCGGCACGATGAACATCCCGACGGCGTTGATGCGCGATTTCCCGGCCAGGTTGAGGTCGAGACACCCGGCCAGGGCATAGTCACGGGCCTCCTTCAGGGGGATGCCGTGATTGAGCAGGTACTGGATATAGGATTTGTCCCCGACGAAGGCCGGCATACCCAGGCCTGTTTTCACGACCTCCAGCGCCTTGAGCATCAGTTCTTCGGGCGTCTTATCATGGACTCTCACCGTGACGGTATGATGGGTCGTCGGGCAGTCCCTGGCCGCCTCCAGAATAAGGTAGGAAAGCTCGTTGGTGGCGTCTTCACCGTCCGGGGTAAGGCCGCCGATGACCCAGTTGTGCCAGCGGGCCAGCCCCGACCATTTCTGCCGCTGCATCGAGCCGCCGCCGACAAAGTTATACTGCATGACCTTGATGCGGAGACATTCCAGCAGTTCCAGCACCTCCCGGTCGGTGATACGGCCTTCATCGATGTCCTTCCGGTAAAAGGGGTACATGAACTGGTCGAACCTGCCGCCGGGCGTTGTCCCCTGGGCTATCATCAGCCAGGTAAACCAGAAAGACTGCACGGCCTCGCGGAAGTTCCGGGCCGGCTCGCCCGGCACGCGGTCGCAGGCCGCCGCTATTGCCTCCAGCTCTCCTTTTCGCGCAGCATCAGCCTCCCGGGAGGCCATCTCCCGGGCCAGGCCGGCGTAGCGGCGGGCCAGGCGTACCAGGGCCTCGTTAATAATAATTACCGACCGCAGGAAATCGGCTTTCTTAACTTCTTCCGAACTGAAATAGCGGAGCCCCTTCAGTTCGTTCTCGGCGTCCCTGGTGATTTGGTTGAGCCCGTAGTTCAGGACCAGGGCATAATCGACGACAACCAGGCTCTGCCCCATACCCAGGCCCCAGCCGACGCCGGCGGCGCCGAGGCCACGGCCCTCGTACTTGTTCGTCCACGGCGGGCAGAGGATACCGGACTGGATGAAAGGCCAGAGCCTCTCATCGTCATAAAACTGCCCCTGCCTTTCTTCGAGGGTGCGGCCCTTGCCTTTCCAGTAGTCGTCCATCGACCGCAACAGCGCTTCGTCTTCCGCGGCCAGCGTCAGGCCCTGCAGACGGAGCTCGGCCAGGTTTTCCTCGTTCCAGGTCGGCCCTAGCGAACCTGCCTCCAGTCCCATCGGCCTGCTGGCGAAGTTACCTATAATAAGCTCGTCATCCTCGATGAATATCGTTTTGTGGTCCAGATAATGGGCGGTGGCTTTAGCCCTTCTCAAGATGGCGGGGTCGCCTTCGGCCTGCCGGTAGGCCTCCATGACCAGGCGGGCCTTCTCCACGCATATCGGGTATTCGTCAACATCGAGGCGCTGCCTCAATCTCCGTATTCTCTCGTTCATCGTGGTCTCCCGCGGAAAGTGTTAAAAAACGCAGGTCATCAGCGGTGTTACAGGGCTGTACCTTAATCTAACATTAATGTATTTTTAAAGACGGGTCAAGCACACCTTTCTTTGACACTTTGACCTTCCATCCAAATTACGATAAGATATGCTTGCCGGCGGCAGGAGGCATGCAACGGGTCTTTTAAAGGTCATACTCTTCGGCAGTTTCTGGAGTTTTCTCCTTGTCTTATCCGGCATTATCGATATTATACTTGGTCTCCTGTTTGCCATCGGCGTCTTCTCGGTCAGGGAATCCCCCCTGCCCATATCTATTATCTGTTTTATCATTGGTTTCATCTATCTTGCCGCCGGTATATCCATCGGCGTAGCTAAAAAACGCAAAAGTTCACAGTGATACAACACCCGGCCAAGAACATCTTCGCCTGCGGTTATTTTAACCATTCCGCCGTCCTTATAAAATAACGTAGCAATCGCGTGGAATAATCAATAAACTACGTAAGGATATGAAATTATTGACAAAAATAGATATGAATGCTAGTATTAAGTAAAATTTAACCGATATCAAGCAAATATTACGGTTGTATTTATGGACAGCAAGCGTGAACGAGATTACATATCCAAGCACATACGTATCAGGGAAAAGATGATAGACCTGACTCGAGAGAACGAGTGTGCTTGCATTGATGTTGCCCAACTAGCCTCCAAATTAGGAATGGATAAAAGAACAATCAGATCCCATCTTAAAATTATGGAATTGGATGCTGTAGGTGTCTTTATGGACCCTGATGAAAAGCAGTTCTGTACCAAAGAAGGAATCGCCCTTTTAGCTAATATACTGAATCTAAAGGAGAAATTCGGTAAATCAGACAGCGGGCCGACGTAATTTTCAAATAAGCGAGAGCAATAATTACAAATTAAATAAAGTACTCCGAGATACCTAGAGAAGGAGATATTATGGAGCTAAGCCGAAGAGATTTTCTCAAAGCATCTGGGGCTGGGGTAGGTGGTGTTTTTCTGCTTGGTGCGCTTAGCGATAAAGCGTTTGCCAGGCCCATCAAACAAATCCCGTTAAAAAAGCAGGGGAAAGAAACGGCTACCATTTGTCCTTACGACGCCTCGGGCTGCGGTTTTATCGTCATGGCCGATGCCAATGGTAAAGTCATCAACATCGAGGGCGACCCGGACCATCCCATCAACCGGGGTGCCGCCTGCGCCAAAGGTGCTTCGCTGCGCCAGCTCTCCGCCGATAACCCCTGGCGCCTCACCAAACCCCTTTACCGCGCCCCCGGCGCCTCCGATTGGCAACCCGTGGAATGGGAATGGGCCCTGGACAAAATAGCCGGTAAAATCAAGGCCACGCGGGATGCGACCTTCATCGAGAAAGACCAGGACGGCAATACCGTTAACCGCACGGAGTCCATCGCCTGCCTGGGCGGCTCGGCCCTGGACAACGAAGAATGCTACCTCCTTTCCAAAATGATGCGCGCCCTGGGTGTTGTCTATCTGGAACACCACGCCCGTATATGACATTCCGCCACTGTCGCCAGTTTGGCGGAATCGTTCGGACGCGGTGCCATGACCAACCACTGGAATGATATCGCTAACGCCGATGTCATGATGGCCATAGGTTCCAATCCTGCAGAAAACCACCCGGCAGCCTTCGGGCATATTACCAAAGCCAAAGAGAAGGGCGCCAAACTCATCAGCGTGGACCCCAGGTACACGCGAACCTCGGCCAAGGCGGATATCTACTGCCCGCTGCGCTCGGGCACGGATATCGCCTTCATCAACGGCATGATCAAGTGGGTGCTGGATGACATTGATAAAAACCCGGGCGACTATAACATGGTCTACATTACCGAGTACACCAATGCCCCCTATATCATCAACTCCGGTTTCAAGGGACCGGCCGAACTCGAGGGACTGTTCTCCGGCTACAGCGCCGATAAAAGGAGCTACGATAAATCAACCTGGCAGTACGTTAACGACGAAAACGGCATTCCTAGTAAAGACAAGACCCTTAAAGACCCCAACTGTGTCTTCCAGATTTTAAAAAGGCATTTCTCCCGCTATACCCCGGAAGTCGTCTCGCAGACTACCGGTTGTCCGGTGGACACCTTCATGGAAGCGACCCTGACCTACGCCGCCAGTGGCGCCGCGGGTAAAGCCGGCACCATCATGTACGCCATGGGCACCACCCAGCATACCTACGGCACACAGAACATCCGGGCTTACGGCATCTTACAGCTCCTGCTGGCCAACATCGGCGTCGCCGGCGGGGGCATCAACGCCATGCGCGGCGAGTCCAACGTACAGGGCTCCACCGACCACTGCCTGCTGTCCCATATTCTGCCCGGTTACCTGGGAGTGACCCAGAACACCGATACCACTCTGCAGGCGTACCTGGACAGAGTTACCCCCACCACCAAAGACCCCAACAGCGCCAACTGGTGGAGCAACTACCCCAAATACATCGTCAGCCTGCTCAAGGCCTGGTGGGGCGATGCCGCCACCAGCGCCAACGACTTCGCCTTCCACAACCTGCCCAAGGTACAGGCCGGCCAGAACTACACCCATATCGCCCTGTTCGAAGCCATGGAAAAAGGCGCCATCCAGGGATTTACGTGCTGGGGTCAGAACCCGGCCGTCGGCGGGCCCGACGCCAACCTGGAGCGGCAGGCAATGGACAAGCTCGAATGGATGGTTGTGGCTGACATGTGGCAGACCGAGACCGCCAATTTCTGGAAACGCCCGGGCGCCAATCCGGCCAATATCAAAACCGAGGTCTTCCTCCTGCCGGCGCTGGGCTCTTACGAAAAAGAAGGCAGCGTGACCAATAGTGGCCGCTGGATGCAGTGGCGCTGGAAAGGCGCCAACGGCCCCGGCGAGGCGATGGACGACCTGTGGATTCAGTACCAGATCATGAAAAGACTCAAGCAGCTCTACGCCGCCCAGAAAGGCCCCGGCGCTGACATCATCACCAGGCTGACCTGGGACTACGGCGAGGAGCACCCGGACGTGCATAAAGTGGCCAAGGAAATCAATGGCTATGACCTGACGACCGGCAAACTGATGGCCAGCTTCGCCAATCTCAAGGCCGATGGCACCACGTCATCCGGCAACTGGCTCTACTGCGCCAGCTACACCGAGGACGGCAATATGGCCGCCCGGCGTGATGCCACCCCGGATACGTACAACATCGGTCTTTATCCCAAGTGGGCCTGGTGCTGGCCGGTCAACCGCCGCATCATTTACAACCGGGCTTCAGTCGACCTTTACGGCGAGCCCTGGGACAAAGAGCACCCGGTTATCTGGTGGAAGGATGGCAAATGGACCGGAGATGTGCCGGACGGCGGCTGGGCCCCGATTAATGTTGACCCCAAAGCCACCAAGTGGCCTTTCATCATGAAACCGGAAGGCCATGCCCGGCTTTTCGGCCCCGGCCTGGCCGACGGCCCGCTGCCTGAACACTACGAACCCTGGGAGGGTCCGGTAAGCAACGCTATCTCCAAACAGCAGAACAACCCGACCATCAAAATATGGCGTCCCGATGAAAAGGGAACACCGGACAAATATCCTATCGTCTGCTCCACCTACCGCGTCTGCGAACACTGGCAGGGCGGCCAGATGACCCGGAACCTGCCCTGGCTTAACGAGATGATGCCTGAACCGTTCGTCGAGATGAGCGAAGAACTGGCGCAGGAAAAGGGAATCGCCAATGGCGAAAGGGTCTACGTCGAATCTACCCGCGGCAAGGTCGAAGTCGTCGCCGTGGTGACCAAGCGTTTCAAGCCGTTCCAGATGAACGGGCGTAAGATACATCAGGTCGGCATACCCTGGCACTGGGGATACATCGGCCTCTCCACGGGGGCCAGCGCCAACGAACTCACGCCCCACGTCGGCGATGCCAACACGACGATTCCCGAGTTTAAAGCCTTCCTGGTCAATATTTCCAAGAAGGCATAAATAGAGAGATGAGGTAGAAAAATGGCCGATAAGGCAATCCTATTCGACTCCACGAAATGTACCGCCTGCCGGGGCTGCCAGGCAGCCTGCAAGCAATGGAACAACAATGATGAAGGTATTTCACTGCAGCAAAACAGCAATAAGCCCGTCAACTGGGGCAGCTACGAGAACCCGCCCGACCTGTCCCCCAAGACATGGTTGAAAATGAGGTTCACGGAGGTTGAGTCCGGCGGCAAGGTACGCTTTCTTTTTACCCGCCAGGCCTGCATGCACTGCACCGATGCCGCCTGCGTCAAGGTCTGCCCGAACGGCTCCCTTTACCATAACGAATTCGGCACCGTTTCCTTTAATAAAGATACCTGCACCGGCTGCGGCTACTGCGTGGATGCCTGCCCGTTTAACGTGCCGCGCTCCACCCGCAATCTTCTCACCGGTATCGCCAAGATGGACAAGTGTACCTTTTGTACGACTCAAGGACTGGACAGGATTTCCGAGGGCTGGGAGCCGGCCTGTGTCAAGACCTGCCCGCCCAATGCCCTGCTCTACGGTGACCGTGCCAGCCTGCTGGCGATAGGGAAACAACGCGTGCAGAATCTCCAGGCGCAGGGCTGGAAGAATGCCACCCTCTACGGTGAAAACGAACTCGGCGGCCTGCATGTCATGTATGTCCTCGAAGATTCCCCGGATACCTATGGCCTGCCGGTTTCACCCCGCGTTCCCGGCGAGTCCATCGCCTGGAAAGATGTTATCCAGCCCGTCGGCTGGGCCGTGGGCGGCCTGACTATCGTTGGCCTGGGGTTGAACTACCTGGTTGCCCGGGCCAACGCCAAGAAGGAGGGGCAATGACACACCACGAAGTTGAAAAATACAGAAAACCGATACGCATCTTGCACTGGATACACGGCGGTGCTTTCGTCATCCTGTTCCTCACCGGCCTGGTGCTCTTTATCCCCGCGCTTTCATTCCTGGCAGAAGACAGCTGGACCCGCGTTATCCACCGCATCGCCGCGGCGGTATTCATCATCGTGCCCATTATTTATCTGATTATCAACCCGGCGGCCGTGGGCCGGGGGCTGAAACAGGCCTTCACCTGGGGCGCCGAAGACCTCGGCTGGCTTAAGGCCGCGCCGCGCTATTACTTCCTCGGCGGTGAGCAGGGTATGCCCCCGCAGGGCTCCATGAACAGCGGCCAGAAATTGTGGTGGTTCATTACGGTGGTCTTCGGGTTTATCTTCGTCATTACCGGGCTGGTTATGTGGTTCGGCAAGACGGCGGCCCCTTTAGCCCTCCTCCGCTGGATGGTCTTCGTCCATGATATTGCCTTCATCGTCACCGGGGCCATGCTCTTCCTGCATATTTACCTCGGCGTTTTCCATCCGAAGATGACCGAAGCCTGGAAATCCATGGCCAGCGGGAAAATATCCGTCGATTATGCTAAAATGCATCATGGCAAATGGTATGAGGAAGTGACCAGAGGCCAGGAAGAAAAGGCCCAGTGACGGATACCGCCAGCAAAATCCTCAAGAAATTAAAAGAACAAAAAAAGGAGGAGGGGGAGCTTCCCCTCCTCCTGGAGTTCTATCAGGAGCTCGTCCGGTTGCAGGACGCCGCCCGGAAGCGTTTGACGCCTCCCGCAGCCACCCTCGACATTGATGCCATCAAGGCAAGGCTGGTACAGGGACAACCGCTGGTCAATGATACCGGGCTTGACCTCGACCCGGAGCAGGTAAAACGGTTATTCGAAGAAGTTATCGCCGTTTTCGCCGCTTATCCGCAGCTCTTCGGGGAGCTGCCGGACAGCCTGCAGAAACCCGGTGCCGGCCGCCTGCTCACGGGCGAGGTGGTGAAAAAGTGGTTCAACGGCACGGAACTGCCCCGGGGCCTGCAGGAGAATGCCAGCCAACCGCTGCTCCAGGCCATCATGCTGGCCACGCTACAGCCGTTCCTGGCGGGCTATGCCCGGGCGTATCAGGAACACCTGAAACCGGACCTGCTGGAGACCTGGCGCCGGGGCTGCTGCCCTGTCTGCGGGGGCAGTCCGGACATAGCCTACCTGGAAAAGGAAGTGGGGGCGAGGTGGCTGGTGTGCTCGCGCTGCGATACCGAGTGGCTTTTCCAGCGCTTGCAGTGCCCCTTTTGCGGCACCGTGGCCCAGGACGCGCTGTCCTACTTTGCCGACGATACGGAACTCTACCGGCTTTATGTCTGCGAGAAGTGTAAACGCTACCTGAAAGCCATCGACCTGCGTAAAACCAGCGACGAAATCCTGCTGCCGCTGGAACGTCTGTATACCGCCGAAATGGACCGGCAGGCCCGCGAGCGGGGCTACGGATTGCCCGCATAAGCCGCCGGCTTGTATCACCTGCCCGGGTAGGTTTCATTTGCCTTTAGTTGTTTTCCATCCTGTCATTGCGAGGAGCCGCAGGCGACGTGGCAATCCCCATTTACGAAATTGCCACGGGACCTGGCGACCCCTTCGCGATGGCAGTTCCTGCAAGATTCAACCAGAAAAGCACAGGACTTCCGGGCAACATCATTTATCTTTCCTTCCAGATGAGTTAGACTAAGATAAAGGGCTGTTTTATTTGCCCGAAGAGATGATATGAAAAGTCCCCGGTATTCCCGCCGCCGCACCAAGATAGTCTGCACCATCGGGCCGGCCACCGGTTCGGCGGGCATGATAGCGCAACTGATAAAGGCGGGCATGGACGTCGCCCGTCTGAACCTCTCCCACGGTACCTTTGAAGAACATACCGGCTACATCGAGACCATCCGGGAAATAAGCCGCCGCACCGGTACGGACGTGGCCATACTCATCGACCTGCCGGGGCCGAAATACCGCATCGGCAGGTTGAAGGGTGGCCAGGCCACGCTGAAAAGAGGCGGTGAGGTCAAGCTCACGACGGCGGACATCGAAGGCGACGGCTCGTTAATCCCGGTAAACCTGCCCGACCTGGCCCATGATATCAAAGCCGGGGATAACGTCATCCTCGACGACGGCGCTATGGAACTCAAGGTACGGGCCGTGGCCGGTGCCGAAATGCTCTGTAGGGTAACGGTCGGTGGCGTGCTTCAACAGGGTAAAGGCCTCGTCGTCCCGGGGATGCGCATTTCCGTCCCCTTTATTACCGAAAAACTGCGCGAGGCCATCGCCTTCGCCGTCAAGCAGCGGCCGGACTTCCTGGCGCTGTCCTTCGTGGCCGGGGCCGGAGACCTCGCAGCCGCCAGGGCGATACTGGCGGCCAGCGGCGCTGCTATCCCCCTCATCGCCAAGATAGAACGTGGCGAGGCCGTCGAGAATTTCAGCGATATCCTGGCGGCCAGCGATGGTATCATGGTGGCGCGGGGCGACCTGGGCGTTGAGCTGCCGCTGGAAAGGGTGCCGCTGATACAGAAGGATATTATCCGGAGATGTAACCGGGCCGGCAAGCCCGTGATTACCGCCACCGAAATGCTGGAGTCCATGATAAAGAACTTCCGCCCCACGCGCGCCGAGACCACCGACGTCGCCAACGCCATCCTCGACGGCAGCGACGCCGTGATGCTTTCCGCCGAGACCTCGATAGGCAAATACCCGGCGCAGGCGGTAAAAATGATGGCCGGCATCGCCCGGGCGACGGAGAAAAAGCTGGCCTACGAGCAGATACTGGCGGAAAGGCGCGGCTGGCTGGGACGCGAGACCGACGAGCTTATCAGCTACAGCGCCTGCCAGACGGCATCCCGGCTGCGCGCCGCCGCCATCGTGGCTTTTACCCAATCCGGCAGCACGGCAGTGCGTGTTTCCCGGTGCCGCCCCGGTGTGCCCGTCCTGGCGCTGACGCCGAGCCAGACCGTCGCCGGCAAGCTGTTGCTTTACTGGGGCGTCCGCCCCTATCTCATCACCGGGCCTGCATCCGTCGACGAGATATTCGCCCTCGGGGCCAGGCTGGCCGGCAAGTTGGGCTACGCCCGTCCCGGGGAATCGATAATTATCACCGCGGGGATACCCATCGGCGAGGCCGGCACCACCAATATGCTTAAGGTGCAGAGAGTGGGCGGATAGCAGGGATTTTCCCCTCACCGTTTTATTTTCTTTTCAACTTTATCAATATGATATGCAGCGTCACGCCGACCGCCACCGCCAGCAGGACTATCCTCACCACCAGGTTTTGCGTACCGATTGCCACCGATAACCCGATGGTCACCCACAGGAGAGAAAGCGTAAAAATCTTGGTCTTCAGAGGCATCCCCCGTCCGGCCAGGTAGTCAGCGATATAGCCGCCGAAAAGCCGGTTGCCCAGTAGCCAGCGATAAAAACGCTCCGAGCTCCGCAGGTAACAGGCCGCCGCCAGCAATAGAAAAGGCGTGGTGGGCAAAATGGGAACGAAGATGCCGATGATTCCTATAGCGACGGCCAGCGTCCCGGCGACGATTAATAACTGTTTTTTTATTCTTTCTGACATATACCGCTGATTATCAATGGATTCAGTAGTTACAATATAAATTACCATACCTCCGTGAGGTTAGTAAAAAGCGACGGCCTCCATTACGCTCAAGGGCCGCTTTGTTTTTTGATTTTTAAGATTTGATTTTTGATTTAACCTTCATGTGCTATAATCTTGACAGGAAAAATACCGCGGGAGGTTATTGTGAGCGCGAAAAAACCGGACTATTCAATATTCGATAAACTAAATTTCGAGAGAAAGCCCGTGGGTGTCAAGTACTCACTTGATAAGCCAGAGGGAATCGAGCCGACGGATAAAAGCCTGGCCCTCTGCGAGCTGTTCAAGGAGGCCCAGAACGGCCAGCCCTTTTATATCACGAAGGAAAACGTGCAGTGCGGCGAGCAGGTGCTGGGGATGAAGGAATTTCCACCCGTGATGTACAGCGGCCAGCTCGGCTCGATGTTCGCCATGTTCAAGAACGCCGGCGCCAACCGGAGAATCTATGACTACGTCCCTACTTTGCCCCAAAACTCCGTAAAATATATCGCCCATGCCACGATAGATAAAATGACCTTCGAGCCCGATTTATTAATTTTTACCGCCACGACCGCCCAGGCGGAGGTCATCCTGCGGGCCAGCAGCTTTACGGACGGCAAGATGTGGCACGCCAAAGGTACAACCTGTCTGGCCTGCGCCTGGATATATGCCCACCCCTACCTGACCGGTGAAATTAACTACACCGTCAGCGGCCTGGGCTTCAGCATGAAAGCGCGGAACGTCCTGCCGGACGGCCTTATTATCATCACCTTCCCCTTTAACGCCATCCCCTCTTTAATAGATAATCTCCAGGAAATGGAGTGGGACCCCTACTGGTTCCACCTGGGGAGAGACGGGTTCTACGCCGAAGTGAAAAGGAGAAGCGGCGAGCTTTTCGAGAAGCTGGGTTAAGTTATTCCAAGGCGTACAGCTTGCCATCGTGTGAGCCCACGTAAACTACCCCGTCAACCAGAGCCGGGGACGAGGTAATCTGGCCCCCGGTGGCAAATTCCCAGAGCTTTTCACCGGTGGCCCTGTCCACTGCATAGAAGTTGTCGTCCTGGCTGCCGAAAAAGACGGCTTTATCCGTAACCGCCGGAGAAGAAGTTACCACGTCCCGGGTGGCGAACGACCAGACCGGTTTCCTCGTATTTATATCCAGGGACAACAGGCTGTTCCCCGCCCCCAGGTACAGCGTATTTCCCAAGAGGGCCGGGGACGAGGTCTGCCTGGCCCTGGGACCCATCTTATATATCCAGACATACCCGGAGGGGGCCGGCGGCCTTGGCGCCGCACCGTAGATATAGAGGGCCTTCCAGATGGTATCAAGGGTGTTTTCCAGAGGCCAGTTGCGCGCGTGAATATCGATGGCGAACAGGTTGCCCGAGGTATCGGGGAAATAGGCCACACCGTCTGCCACCACCGGTGAGGAGACAACCGTCGAGTGAGTTTTATACTCAAGGCGCGGCTTCCCGTTCTTGGCATTAAGGGTATAACACATACCGTCAGCCGAGCCCACCACCACGATACCATCGGCTACCACCGGCGATGAGGTTACCTGGGTGTCTGTTTTCCGCTCCCAGTGCAGCTTCCCGGTCACAGCATCCAGTGCATAGACACTGTAATCGTCCGAGCCGATATATACAGTGCCGTCAGCCACCGCCGCCGTTGACCTGACCGCGTAAGGCGTCTCGAAGGACCACCGCTTGGCGCCGGTACGGGCATCCAGGGCATATACATAACCGTCATTAGAGCCGATATACACTATGCCACCCACCACCACAGGTGAAGATTCTACCCAGCTGCCCGCCCTAAACTCCCAGAGCTTATCGCCGGTATCCGCCTTAATAGCGTAAACATTGGCATCTCTGGAACCCACGTAGACAACACCGTCAACCACCGCCGGTGAAGAATTGATGGCCCCTCCGGTAACAAAGGCCCATTTCACTTCGCCACGGGGCAGGACATCACCCGGGTTCAGCGTGCCGGTACGGTTCATATCGCGGCGGAACATCGCCCAGTCGCCGCTTTGCGGTGCCGATTGCAGGTTCTCTGACAGCCCCAGTATCACATCGGTGAACTGGTATAACCCGAAAAAAACCAGCAGCAGCAGAACAACACCCAGCGATGAAAAAATGATAATCCGGCGGCGTTTTAAAACGTGAAGCCTGGTACGCTCAAGTTCGTCTCGTTGAAAGACCATATGTTACTCAATACTAATATTAAGGCCTGGTTATAGCTATGTCAATTCAGGATTTACTTAGCTCGGCCACATCCAGATTGTGCTCCCAGGGGCTCCTGGAAACGTGCATGACCACAAAGGTGGTTGTCCGCGTAATCTCCGGTATATTGGCGATGACTTTCTTCACGAACTCGTCGTACTCCGCCGGCGTGTGGAACATAAATACCCCGATGACATCGTAAGTACCGGTGCATCCGCCCAGGTAATATACATTAGGGCTTTTAATTAACCGCTGTTCCACGCTCTCGGCAGTACCTACCTTGACTTCAATGCACACGACACATATGAAGTTCAAACCCAGCTTGCCTGGATTGGGTAAAGCACTTATCCTCATCGTCTGGCTTGTCACCAGCGACCTGACCCGGTTGCGTACCGTGCCCTCGGATACTTTTAGTTTACGACCAATTTCGCGGAAACTCTGGCGGGCATCCTGCTGTAATTCCCCGACTATTTTTTGAGCGAGCTTATCCAGCATGGCTCACCTCCTGAAACAGCGTTAAGACTATTTCCGGTGATATTATACGCAATTTCGTATAAAAATACAAATATAGATATCACTTGCGCAAGATGCGTATGACTCTGGCGGGAAGGTTTCCGAATCTGCGTATCTATCTCCGCCAGGTAGCCGCGGTACGGTCATAAAGAAAGCGGTTCAGCAAGATGCTTTTTTTAGCCGCGCCGGTCTTTAAATCGGCACGCAGTCCGGCGGTGAGCCTCCTGATGATTATCAAGACAAACAGGAGGGCGGTACTCCAGATAATCTCCGGCGGCTCTCCGAAAGCCCAGCCCAGGAAAGGCAATGATAGAAAGAAGAGCGCCATCCCCACCGGCAGGCTGCGACTGTAAGGCCCCCCGATGGCCGCTTTGCCCTCCGCCCTGGCCCTGGCAGCAAGCCGGGGCACCATCCGTATGACTATCGCGATGAGAGGGAAAATCAGGGCGATGGCGAAAGGCCAGGGAGCCAGGGCCACTACCATTGCGATGGCGATGCTGTTGCCTTTTTCGCCGTCGAACCGGGCAAACACGGGCCACATCTGGCCGCAGACCGCTGCCAGCCCACCGATAGCCACGGCCACCGGGCCAAAACCCAGCCATCGGCCGACCAGCACCGGGATGGCGCCCTTGGCGAACTCCCCCAGCACCCCCATTACGGCCAGCGCTTTGCCCGCCCGGTCCCAGAGGGTCTCGTGGAAATCGCCGCTCAAATTGACCCGCCGGAGCTTGGCCAGTAGCGCCAGGTGCGGCACCGCCCCCAGAAGATATGAAGCTAAAATATATATAAGGTCAGACCACATATTAGCACCATTATACTATGTGGCTCTAGGTATTTGTAAACCGCCACCGCCCGCGCGGTTGACCACACAGGTTTTTTCAAGCTATAATCACTCATTCCACCAAAAACTACTTGCAGGAGAGATGAAAATGCCGGAACTCAAGTATGCCAAATACATCATCACGGAAAACCTGGCCCGGAAACCGCCCGCCGGTTTCCTTAAAAGACGCGAGGAGCAGCGGCAGGCCGGTAACTACCTGGAGTCCACGCGCATGCTTTCGTTAAGCGATGCCATCGCCGAAGGTGCTTTTTACTTCGACTGCGTCTGGCTCTGGGACAAGAAAGGCACCAAAGGCGTTCAAACCGAGATAGCCCATTCCCACGATTTCGATGAGATACTGGGCTTCATGGGCAGCCGGCGGGAAAATCCGAAGGAGTTGAATGCGGAAATCGAGTTCTGGCTGGGTGACGAAAAATATCTGCTCACCAAAAGCTGCCTGATATTCGCGCCCCGGAACGTACCGCACTGCCCCCTGGTTTTCCACCGGATAGACAGCCCCGTTTTCTTTTTCACCGGTGGCAACGGTACCAGTTACACCCGGGCTACCGGTAGCGAGGAATAAAATCAGGCCTTTTTCCGGGCGGCCAGTTGCGCTACCATGCCCCCGATGCCGAGCGCGGTAAATACGACAAAACCCACCCTGACGCTGGTCAGAAACTGCGGATAATACTCGGGCGTGATTTCCGCCTGCCCGATGAATACCGTGAACAATATCATCATGATACCCATGCTCAACATCATCCCTCCGGTACGCATCGTCCCGACGGTACCGGAGGCCACACCGAGCACTTTTTTGGCCACCGACCCCATGATGGCGTTGGTATTGGGCGAAGAGAAAAAGCCGATCCCCGTCCCGTAAATCACCAGGGTGAGGACAACGTACCAGAGGGACGTGGCATCATTTAAAAATATCAAGAGCACCAGCGCTACACACACCACCGCCATGCCCGTCGCCGCCACCAGCCGTGGCTCGATTTTATCCGAAAGCCTCCCGGCCAGCGGCGTAATTATCGTCATCGGGACGGACGAAGCGATCAGCACCAGCCCGGCCCCCGCCGGCGTCAAGGCCTTGATATACTGGAGATAGAGGCTAAGGAGAAAAGTCACCGCAAAAGTGGCCAGGTAATTGGTTAAGGTGGCCAGGTTGGAAAACAGAAAGACGCGGTTGCTTCTGAAAAAGCTTAGTCCCAGTATGGGACTGGGCACCTTCAGTTCCCGCCTGATAAAGTACAGCAGGCCGGCCACGCCTGCCAGTAAAACGATAATCCCCGTTACGGTGGGCAGGGAAGAGAAGCCGTACATGAACATGGCCACGGCTACGCCGTACACCAGCGAGCCGGGAACATCAAACTTCTCCCCCCTTGCCTCCCGCCACTCCCCCTTTAGAAACATGGCGACGAGCGCCAGCAGCAACAGACCGCAGCCCGCGCTGAAAATGAAGATGCTCGGCCAGCCGAAATGCTCGGTCAGGTAGCCGCCGACAATCGGACCGAAGATAAGCCCGCCGTATGTCCCCGCCATGCTGATGCCCAGGGCCCTGCCCCTCGTCTCGGACGGAAAGACCGAGGTCAGGATAGCGATAATGGTGTTAAACGTCATCCCGGCGCCGATACCCTGGAAAGCCCGGCTGACAATCAACATCGCCGTGGAGTTGGCGAACGCCCCGGCGATGGACGCCAGCACCGATATCGTCACCCCCAGCAGGTAAAGCTTCTTACGTCCGTAAATATCGGCCAGACGGCCCATCGGCACCTGCGCCATGGCAACCGCCAGGAAATAAACGGTGTTCACCCAGCTCATCACCACGGCTTCCATGTGGAATTGAGCGCCCATCTTCGGCAGGGCGATGTTGATGGAAGACACCAGGAACGGCACCACGAACGCGGAAATCGTCGCGATGACGAGGACAACATTTTTATTCGTACCCTCGGCGGCGGTAGGCGTCATACAATCTTTCCGGCGCTAGTTCGGCCCTTGTTTGATAATGGATAGACGTGTGGGAAAAGCTTAGACCGTGGACTTTAGGTTTTCCAGTTCCCAGGCCCTCTTTTTACGCGTGTCCGGAGGGCAGGGGGCCGGGTTTATCTGGTTCCGGACACCGCACTGGAAGCAGCGTCTGCCCTCAGCGACGGCCTCGTCGTGGTGCAGGCCTGTCTCGACCTCGGTGAAATTGTCCTTCACCTGTTCCGGAGGCAGGCAGGGCATCTTGACGCGTTTCTGGGGGATGAAATCGGTCGGGGTCAGCCCGGCGCACAGGCCGATTGTTCTCTCGGGCGTCAATTCTTCCTCGATATCGCCGCTGCCACCGAGGTATTTATCGATAGATGACGCAGCACCGCGACCGTGGGCGATGGCACGGATAACTGAAAGGGCGACATTGTCAATCCCGGTAACGGCATCCCCGCCCGCCCAGACGCCCTGGATATTGGTTTCCATCGTCCCGGGTCTGGCCTGGATGCTGTTCCGTCCGGTCTTTACTTTGAAGCCAGCCGGTATATCAGGTACCTGGCCGATAGCGGCGATAATAGTGTCATATTCCACGTCGAACTCGCTGCCCTTGATGGGCACCGGGCGGCGGCGTCCGCTGGCATCCGGCTCTCCCAGGCTGTTACGGTTGCAGGTGAGTACCAGCTTATCGCCTTTCTGGGCCACTTTCAGGTGGCTCGTCAGGAATTCTATCTTTATCCCTTCTTCGATGGCGGCTTCCACTTCTTCCGGGGCGGCCGGCATTTCGGCGCGGGTACGGCGGTAAACGATGGTTACTTCTTGAGCGCCCACACGTAAAGCCACGCGGGCGCTATCAATGGCTACGTTGCCCGCCCCGATGACCGCCACTCTCTTGCCCATTTCTACCTTGTTGCCCAGGTTAACTTCTCTCAAGAATGAGGCCCCGTCATAGACGCCGGGAAGGTCCTCACCCTCAACGCCCAGCGTCTGGCCGCGGTGGGCTCCCGGCGCCAGGAAAATTGCCTGATATCCCTCTTTAAATAGATCGTCGATGGATTCTATCTTCGTATTTAGTTGTATTTCTACACCCGCTTCCCTGATGACATCGATTTCTTTTTCCAGCACGTCCGGGGGCAGGCGGTAGTCCGGAATGCCGACGCGCATCATGCCGCCGGCCACGGAAAATTGCTCGAAGATGGTCACGGTATGGCCCGCCTTGGCCAGGTAATAGCCGGCGGTCAGCCCGGCCGGCCCGGAACCAACGATGGCCACCTTCTTGCCGGTAGGTGGCGACTTACGGGCACTGTGTTTCCAGAAACCGGCATCGCGGTCGGCCACGAAACGTTTTAAAAACTTGATGGATATCGGCTCGTTCAGGGCGCCGCGCCGGCAGGCCTCCTCACAGGGATGGATGCAGACGCGCCCCAGCGCGCCGGGGAAAGGTACCTTCTCCCTGATGATGGACAGCGCCTCCTGGAACTTGCCCTCACCGACGAGATAAACATAGAGAGGTATATTAATGCCCGCCGGGCAGGCGTGTTTACAGGGGACAGCCACCTGCTCCCAGTTATAATCGGGGTGGTAGGCGGCGGCGGTGTCCACCAGCGCGCCCGTGGGGCATACCTCGACACAGGCGCCGCAGAAACGGCAGCTAGAGTCCTGGAGCGGACCGTCAAAGGCGGTACTGACGACCGTATCGAAACCGCGATTGGCGAAGCTGATAGCCCCGACGCCCCGGACATCCGCGCACATCTGGACGCAGCGGCCGCAGAGGATACAGAGGTTGTAATCGCGCCGGATGAAAGGCTCGCGGTCATAGTTCACGGGCAGCCCTTTGTATTTATAGGGCAGGGGGATTTCCCTGATACCGATGTAGTCGACCAGGTGCTGCAGTTCGCAACGCCCGTTGGTGGGGCAGCTGACGCAGCGCTCGTTGACGGATACATCGTGCAGGCAGATATCGTTGGGCAGGCAGCGCTCGCGGCGGTGGCAGGTGAGACAGGCGTTGGGGTGTTCGGTCAGGATGAGCTGGAGGTAGGAAGCCCTTAAATTCTGAAGCTGTTCCGTGTTCGTTTTCACCACCATGCCAGCGGTGGCCGGCGTCGTACAGGAGGTGGGCAGGCCGCGCATGTTCTCAATCTCGACGATGCAAAGACGGCAGCCGCCGTAGGGCTGGAGGGCGGGATGATAGCAAAGGGTGGGGATATAGATACCGGCAATTTGCGCCGCCTGGAGAACCGTGGTCCCTCTTTCAACCTCAACTTCTTTTCCGTCAATTGTCAGCTTGATATTATCTGCCATGGACGTAAAAAAAGCCACCCCCGCGGTAAACGGGGATAGCTACCTCCTGGTTCTAGCTTTGAAAATAGCTGGTTTTTGCACCGTTTAAACTTTATCATGAAATCAGGTACAATTCAAGGTTTTAAGCCATCATCTTGCCCGGATTGAACAACTTCTTCGCAGGCTACTCCCTGGAAACCGAACCCCCTGATAAACAACGACGTAACCGGGATAAGGTTTGGAGAGGGGGCTCCGCCCCCTCTCCTTTTCACTCCCCTCTCCAGCCAATCATAAGCTGGATTGTATCCAATACGGAGGCTGGAGAGGGGTCAGGGGTGAGGCAAGCACAACAACCAGAGCTAAACAGGGACATTGGACGGCGAATTGACATGAACTTTAATCGTACGTATCATATAACTGCACATGGAAAAGAAGACCATTAAAAGGGATATCGTCCTGACCGATGGCAAAGTGTCTTTGCGACCCTACCAGCCTGCCGATGCCGAAAATCTGTATACGGCGGTACGCGAGTCCCTGCCGGAGCTGGCGGTGTGGATGCCATGGGCGCACGCCGACTACTCGCTGAAGGAGAGCCGGGAGTGGCTGAAAGGGAAGCCCGCCGAGTGGAAAGCCGGTATAGCTTACGATTTCGCCATTCTGGACGGTAAGAACGGTACCTACCTGGGCGGGGGCGCTGTCAACCGCATCGACCATGAGAACCTGGGGGCCAACCTGGGCTACTGGATACGGTCGAGCCAGACGGGGGAAGGTCTGGCCACGGCCACGGCCCTGCTGCTGGCCAGATGGGGTTTCAAGGAGCTGGGACTGAACCGTATCGAGATAGTGGTAGCGACCGATAACAAGCGGAGCCAGCGGGTGGCAGAGAAGACGGGTGCCAGACGCGAGGGGATTTTAAGGAACCGTATACTTATTCACGGACGGGCCCACGATGCCGTGATGTTCTCACTGGTGCCCCAGGACCTGAATCCGGAGTAGTCTACCAGAGTCTGGCCCAGTCCAGTACCTCGCTGGGCTTGGGGGTATTGGCGAGGGTTTCTTCAAGATTATCTACCATGGTGGTACATTCCGCCAGCAGGGCATTACACTTTTCAAGGTTTTTCAGGGCTGATTTGCCGTGGCCGTTATCTTCCTCCCGCGTGAACCAGATTTTCTGCGAATGGTAGATATGATAAATGTTTTTATAATAGCCGTTATTATCGCCGTCCGTATTTTCTTCAATATCATGCAGTGTTTTTAAATAGGCCTTCCATCGGGCGGAGTGGAACAATCGGTTTACCCCTTTCGCAATCGCAATATTTACCTTTATTATCCGATATAACGTTGGCAAAAGTCAAGGTGAGGAATAAATCATGAATAAAATGACCGTCTACCCAACCTATTATACCAGATACTCCGCTAAATTCATTAGCCGGGAAGTCTCTCCAGCGCTTTTTTCATATACTCCCGGTATTGTTCGAAGGCCCGCCGGCCTGCCCCGGTAAGCCGCAGCATGGTATGGGGCTTTTTATCCAGGAACTCTTTTTGAATAGAGATATACCCGGCTGCTTCCAGCCGGCTCAAGTGGGAGGAAAGGTTGCCCCAGGTCAGCCCGGTCTGCCGCTGCAGAAAGAGGGCATCGGCGCTTTCCGCCACGTAGAGGTAAGCCATAATCAGATAGCGCGCCGGCTCGTGTATGAGGCGGTCGATGCCGGAAAAGGGGTCTTTAGCGGCACTAACTGACCTGCGGGCCACCATTGATACCCTCTCCCGAATGTTTCGGATACCGGCGCAGGAACCTGACAAGAAGCCCCAGACCGTAGATTACGATAATAACCCCCGGAACGATGAAAGCCAGGTTTAAGGGCGCCTCCAGCCATTGATGCGCGATAAAAGCTATCAAGACCATAACGGCATAGACATACCAGCGCGTCACCCTCCACCAGAAACCCAGCATGGCGATGACCACCGCGAACATGGCGCCGAACATGAACATGAAGTACTCGCTGAACCAGGCGGGCCTCATCTCGGTCATGAAAAGGAAAAATACCGCCAGACCCGCGAGGAACAGGACCACCCCCAGAATGACCATTTTTATCTGCTGCCTCCGGGCCCCGGCCATTTTGATATAGCCCGCCCGGGGATAGGTCAGCCAGCGTTTCAGGCCCAGGACAATTAAATAAAAAGCGACCCAGATACCCCCGATTACCGAAACGAAATCGTATGTCAGCATCAAACCCCACCCCACCAGCAAAACACCGAGGAGTATATCCCACAGGCCGTCCTGGAAATAAGAGATGTACACTTTACGCTGTATCTGTTTTAAATCGATGTCCGTTTGCATGATAGCCCCCGGTCAATTTACTTTGTATTACAAAGTTCTTTGTATTATTATAACAGCCTGGATAACCTCTGTCAACAGGATTTTGTCCGGGACCTTACCACCTGCCCCGGCTGACAGGCCGGATTTGTACCCGCGGGACCCGGGGCCTATAATTAGCATCACCGATGATGGTGCGGGAGTATATCTTTCTGGCGTGCGGCTGCGTCTCGCTGGGGATTATTATTACCTTTATCGTCCTGGGGCTGTGCCAGCGCTTTGGCATTAAAATAGACGAGCACTGGTGGGTGGTGGCGATACCGGTGGTGCTCTCGCTGATAATAAATATTATCTTCGTGGAGGTCTACCGCAAGTTACGGAAACGTTAGCGGATGCCGGTATCGATATCAATGTCGAGGGTGACCGTCTGGCCGGCGGCCAGGGTTATCTCCCGCGGCAGGCCGGCGGCGCGGTCGATGCCGAGGCGGTTGATATCAACGTTATATGTGCCGGGCGCCAGCTCCACGGTATAGCTGCCGGTGGCGGTCTGGCCAATCTGGGTGATGGCCACTTCCCGTACCAGCTTCTGGCCGGAGGCATCGTAGACCATCACCTTGCGCGCGGCAAATACCTCCGGCGGCGCGGTGGGGGTCACGCCGGGCCTTTCCACCGGCGTCAGCGGCCCGATGGTCACCGTGCCCTTAAGCGTGGCCGTCTCCTGCGCGCCGGACTGGCAGGATATTGCCAGTGCCCCCGCCAGGATTAACAATATCGCTATCGCAACTATATTAAAAAATCTTTTCATATTCTTTAAACGTCTCACACTTATTATAACGTTATTTGAGGTCATCTGGTTACGCCGGTAGAAAGGGCTGAAGCCACTCCTTTTCCCCCCACCCACCCTGTCATTCTGGGTGCAGCGAAGAATACCGGCTGGGGGCAACCTCGCCCCCCGTGTCCCCCTCTCGAAGGCAATTTTTAGGAGGATGTGAGTTTAGAGGATTCCCAACTTATTGACTTTCCAGAGGGACGAGAAGCATTGAGATGTTTATTCCTGACACTCGCAGCAATTAACTAATATTGTTTCTCTTTTCACCTCGGTTTTTGTTAACGTGCATTATATATCTTTTCAAGAGAATGGTCTGTCATTGAGCTATAGGCAAGCAATCCGCCCCCGATTTTTTCCCCCGGATTCCCGTTCGCTGCCACAAAGAGCAAGCTTCACAGAAATGACGTATTACCGTTGCACTACCGGAAGCACTATGTGAGATGGATAACGGTTTTCATGAAACACTTTTTGCTGTGCAGTTTCCAACACAGAGTCTTGGCCGAGCTCATGGCCGGTGTTAGGGTTACGATCCCACTTCGGGAAACTGCTACTCGATATTTCCACGCGGATGCTGTGCCCTGCCTTGAAAACATTACTTGTAGCGCCCATATCTATGGAATATTCGTAGATACGCCCCGGTTCGATTAGTTCAGCCCGCCATTCGGAGTTTTTATATCTGGCCCGCACGATGCCATCCGTCAGGTTATAGGCGCAGCCACTGGGATAAACGTCCACCAGCCGTACTACAAAATCGGTATCAACAGCGGTGGAGGCAGCGTAAAGTCTGGCAACTATCGGGCCGGTTACCTCGAGGTCAGAAGCCAGCGGCTCCGAGGTATATACCAGGACATCCGCCCTTTTCTCTATCTCCCGCTGGTCGTACGCGCCCATGATAATACCCTGGCCAATGGGGCCGGGTTTGGTGGGGGAGGGATTTCTGGGGTCGTAGATATAGCTATCAACTGGCTCATCGCCCGGGATAATAACGTTCAGAACGCCATCGCCAGAGGAGCTGTTAGCGCCGCCGCCACTATGAAAATAATACCTGGTAAAACTTGACCTTGCTAGCGGCCACTCGTTCTCGTCACGCCAGAGATTGTCCCCCATGACGAAGAGGCGTACCCGCGGTTCGTCCATAATGCCGTTTTTTATGCCCTTCAGCCAGTAATCGAACCAGCGCAGGTGTAGCCCGGTGATATCCGCCGCCGCGCCGGTCGAAGCCATACCGAAGTCCAACTCACCGGCGACCGAGGGCAGTTCGGTCGAATGCACCCAGGGGCCGATAAACACCTTCTGGTTGTCCCTCGCCAGTGCGGAACCACCCCTCTCCCTCATCCCGGTATAGCTCGCCAGGACGTCCCCCACCAGCAAGTCGTACCAGCCGCAGATATGGAGGGCGGGTATCGTCACCTTCTCTAGTGGAGCGGGACTGCAGCTCCGGCGCCAGAACTCCTCATCGTCGGGATGCGAAATGTAGTCGAAAAAGAAAGGTGCCAAGCCTATTTCCTCGGCTATTTTGGCCGCCGGGATATCCTTCAGCGGCAGGAACCAGTATTGCTCTTCGAGGTGGTTCTTCAGGTAGATAAATTGGTCACGCAAAGCCTTCGCTTGTTCAGCGGGCATATTGCGGCGGGCGAGTTCGGCCAGCGGAAATACCGAAGCCCAGGACAGCATCTGGTTAAACCGGAAAGCACCGGCGTTAAAAGGCCTGGCGCCGGCCTGTGTCGCCTTGGGGCAGATGGTCCTAAGGTGGGGAGGCTGGGTAACAGCCGCCGCCCACTGCGTGAACCCAAAGTGCGACATCCCGTACATGCCCACATTGCCATCGCACCAGGGCTGGTCCGCTGCCCATTCTACTGTATCGTAGCCGTCATCCATCTCATTGACTCGTGGATAAAACTCGCCTTCAGAAGCACCGGTCCCGCGAATATCCTGGATGACCACGGCGTAGCCGGCCCGGGCAAACCTCTGCGGGTTCATGTACCCGCCGGCCATGCCCGAGTTCTTACCGTAAGGCAAGCGGGTAAGGATGGCGGGATGGTGCGCGCTATCATCTGGACGGTATACATCGGTGTAAAGTATCGTGCCGTCCCTCATGCGGGCCGGAACATTTATATCTATCTTTATTGATTCCTGTGTTAACATTTTCCTCCCCTATTCTTTGATTATAGGCAAATCGATGTATGATGAATATCGCGATTGATGGTAAATACTCTGCGTAGCCTTGATGCCGCGCTTATCCTGACCGGCGGGATTACCGGTATTCATATTGCGGTCTAGAGCAGGGAAATTGCTGCTGGAGATATCGATGCGTATCCGGTGGCCCTGGCGGAACAGATTGCTGGTCGCTACCAGGTCGATTACATACTCTATTATCTCGCCGGGAGGGACTGGCTCCGGTGCGAAGACCGATTTGCGGAACCGCGCACGGACAATCCCATCGGCGACGTTATAGCCGTGGCCGCCGGGATGCACATCGACCAGTTTTGCCGTGAAATCAGTATCGCGTGCTGACGTAGCCGCGAATAGGTGCAGTGCCAGCGGGCCGGTTACTTCAAGGTCCTCCTTAAGGACCGGTGTCGTATAGCACAAGACATCCTCGCGCCCCTCAATATGTGACTGGTCGAGTGGGCCGGCGGTAAATCCGTTTCCGGCGGCCCAGGCTCCTCCCCTGGTAGGTACAGGTGTGTGAGGGTCGTAAATATAAATATCGGGCGGTTCATCACCGGGCTCGGTACGGTCAAGCCGCCGGTCTCCGGAAGCTTTATTTGCGTGGCCGCCGCTGTGCAAAAAATAGCGCTGCCAGGACGTGTTTGGCAGGGGCCAATCCGCGGCGTTTTGCCATGTGTTCTTCCCCATTAGGAAATAATGCACCGCGGGCAATTCTATTCCTTCCCCCCTTATATATTTATTGAAAAAGTCGATATTATATTCGGTACTACCCGCGCCCCAGGCATCCGCCTGTGGACAGTTAGCCTCCCCTTCCGCTCCAGGTCGTCCATGTGGCCAGGGCCCGATTAATAAATGCTGGCCCTGCCGGGCGGCAGCCGAGCCACCTCTTCGCTTCATACCTACAAAGTTATTCAGAATGCCACGCAGGTTAAAATCGTACCATCCGCTCTGGTGCAGGCAGGGGACGGTTACTTTTTCATAATCCCAGTAAAGGTCCGCCGCTTGCTCCGGCGGCGGTCCTTGTAACCCGCGGTTATGCCAGATCTCTTTGAGGCTTGAATATTCAAAATGGGGGAGGTCCTTAAGCGGTAAATAAGCGAGTACTCCGCCGGGCTCGGTTATTACCTGGTTTAGCAATTGTCTCATTCTCGTAACATCCACGCCCTGCCCCGCCAGTTTATCAGCTATATCCATGCCCATCGTCGCCACCGAAGATGCCCCCATGATAAGAGGGACGACGCCATACCAGAGTGTTGCCTGCGGAGTGGGCGTATCCGAGGATATGGAGGGTGCCATGGCTTTAAGGTGTGGGGGACGCTCCATGGCCAGCAGCCATTGTACACGCGCCATATACGAGCCACCGGCCGTCCCGACTCTTCCATCGCACCAGGCCTGCCCGGCAATCCATTCCACCGAGTCATATCCGTCCGGTCTTTCCTGGGTGAGAAAGGCATCCCCGCCATCATAATTACCTTCGGAGGCGTAGCGCCCTCTCATATCCTGAAAGACAACTGCATACCCGGCTTCAACCATTTTAATAAAGCTGAAATCCCGCTCCGCCATCAATATCTTCCCGTACGGGGTACGTGTAAGGATAGCGGGATGCTTGTTCTTATCATCCGGGCGGTATATATCGGCGCGTAGAACGGTGCCGTCACGGGTTTTCATCGGTACATCGCGGTCTATACGTATCGCATTGCATATATCCATCTCACTCCTCTTTTCATTTTATTATTTCTCCAGCCAGGCATCCGCGGGCGTCTGCAACCACATAATTCATAATTTCCCCGTGTTAGACTGCCCATTTTTAAGATACCTATATGATGCCTCTTAACCTGGGATCAAGTGCGTCTCTCAAACCATCCCCAACCATATTAAAAGATAATACGACCAGCATAATACATACACCTGGAGCGAACGAAAGTATCGGGTTTGTGAGGAGGTAATTATAACCTTGATTGATCATGCTTCCCCATGCTGCGCCTGGAGGTAAAACACCAACGCCGATAAAACTAAGCCCCGCCTCCGCCAGAATTGCCGAACCCAGATTAAGACTTACTAACACGATCAGAGGCGGCATGCAGTTTGGAAGCATATGCCGCATCATTATTCGAACATGCCCACAACCCAATGACTGCGCTGCTAATAAATAATCAGCCTGGCGTATGGAAAGAACTTGGCCGCGCATCAAGCGGCAATAGAGCGGCACCATTGCTATGCCTATCGCTATCATGACATTATATAAACCGGCGCCTAATACTGCCGCGAAAACCAGTGCCAGAACCAGACTTGGAATAGACATCATGCTATCAATAATTCTCATAAGGATAATGTCAAGCACACCGCCGAAATACCCGCTTATTAATCCCAATATCACACCGACAGCTGCTCCAATCCCTACAGCAACGATACCGACCATCAAAGAAGTACGTGAACCATAGATTACACGGCTCAAAACGTCTCTCCCAAAAGGATCAGTCCCCAACAGGTGTTTGAAGCTAGGCTTCTGTAAAATATTATTTAAGTCTTGTTTGTATGGATTATAAGGAGAAACGAGTGGAGCGAAGATAGCCACGAAAATGAGCAAAAAGATGATGATAAAACCGACAATGACGACAGGCCTACCAAAAAATACCGACCGAAAGTGTTGGAATTCACTCACCCGTGTTGATGATTTGACAGATTCATCAGCACCAGGTAAAATCGCCTTATTTTTTTTATTGGGTAGATTCGTTTTATTCATATCGTATTCTGGGATCGATCCATCCGTAAGATATATCGACAATCAAATTAACCAGCGAAACCGCGATGGCAATAAGCAAAATACCAGCCTGTACGACAACAAAGTCCTTGCTTAAAACAGCCCCTACCAGTAAACGGCCCATACCTGGAATATTGAAGACCGTCTCGACGAGTACAGAACCGCCGACCATGATGGGTAACATAACACCGATCAATGTGATTATTGGAGTAAGGGCATTCTTCAAAGCATGACGGAGAATTATAACGCGTTCAGTCAATCCCTTGGACCAGGCAGTACGGATATAATCCTGTTTTATTACTTCAAGCATGCTGGAACGGGTCTGGCGCGTCATCATTGCTAAACCCGGAACGGATAGGCATATTACTGGCATGATCAGTTTCTTAACACTCAACCCGAAGTCTTCAAAAGGGCTGGTATATCCCTGTATAGGGAGCCAACCAAGATAGAGGCCGAAAAGATATATCGCTAAAATCCCGAGCCAGAATACCGGGATAGCCACGCCAGCATTTGCCAGCACACTGGTAGCCTGGTCAAGTACCGAACCACGTGTGATGGCGCTAACAATGCCAGCGGTGATGCCAAAAATAGTCGAGATAATGATCGCAAGTATTGACAGATTAATGGTAATAGGTAAGCGGTCAGCCCATAACTTCCCTACTTCCTGGTCGTATTGGACGGAGATCCCAAAATCACCCTTAAAGGCATTACCCACCCAGTGTACGTATTGAATAATGAGCGGCCGGTCAAGCCATAGCTCTTTCCTCAAACGGTCGACAAGCTCTTGGGAAGCGTCGATGCCAAGCATGGCTCGAACAGGATCGCCGGGTATAATCTGTATCAGGAGGAATGCGATTATGGTAATAATAAAAATTACGATAACCGCGAGTATTAATCTGCGTAGTATGTATGTTGCCATAAAGAGGTAACCTTAAATGTACCACAGGATAAAAAAGCAGGCTATACGATTATACGACCAAGGTCAAGGCCGGCTCCAAAAAAGAGGAGCCGGCCTTGAATAGTTTCAACTATTACTCTTTCCAGGCATCATAGGGAGTCCAGTGCATGGATACACCGGTATTCAGGTCATGGACGTTTTTCTGTGTCGGTATAGGCATTTTTTGTGCGTAGGCAAAGTTTATAATACAATATTTGTCGATAAAGTCCGCCTGCAATTGCTGGGTCAGCGCTTTTTGCTTTTCGAAGTCGGACTCTGCCACTGCCTGGTTAAGAAGCTCCTGCCATTCAGGCGGCACATACAGGCTATGAGCTCGAAGTGGTTGGGCTTCGGGCGCAAAACAGCCATTAAGGACCTGTAGAGCATTTGGCTGGCAGGTGACTTGCCATAAGTTTATCCCTGTCCAGCCGACAGTATACATTTCTACCATTTTAGGAGGTGGAAAAAGATTGGCTTTGGCCTTGATGCCTACTTCAGCCAGATAGCCCTGGAAGGCCGTGACCACCGGTTCGAATGCAATCATGGCGTTAATTGATGTATCGAACCCGTCAGGATAACCCGCGTCAGCCAGAAGTTGTTTAGCCTTCGTAATATTGTAAGGATAGCCTACTACATTAGTATTGTATCCCCACCGGCCAGGAGCGTCTAACTGTTGCGTTGGTATATAGTATCCGGCTCCAACTGCTTTTGAGAGTGATACATAATCTACAGCGTAGGCGGCGGCCTGCCTGACTTTAATATCAGACCAGGGTGAGTCTTGGTTCAAGCTATCCGGCTCAAGCCCTCCTACCAGGCCGATATCACCTTCGATCATTGTGTACTTCCCGCTCTCTTCAAGCTGCTTGAGATTGGTGGGTTGTTCCGTGCCTATTACATCAAGCTCTCCTGCTTTGAATGAGGCCAATAATGTCGCTTCATTGGTTATAATCGTGAACTCAACCCCGTCAAGATAGGGCTTGCCTTTTTGCCAGTAATCATTATTTTTTGTGAAAACGGCTTTTACTTCGCGTTGCCAGCTGACAAATTTAAAAGGTCCGGTCCCTACCGGATTACTCTTCGCCCAACGGGAACGTTCATCATCGGTGCTGCCGGCCTTTTCATAGGCTGCCGGTGACATCATCAGGCCGGGCTGCATGGCCAGGTAAACAATCTGCATGGTATCCGGCCTGGAAAGGTTAAGACGGACGGTATAGTCGTCGACAACTTCAATTGTCTCCACGGAAGCTAATCTTGCCTGATCGAACTGTTTACCCTTATCAAGGTTCCATTTCACGGCTTCCGCATCAAAGTTGGTACCGTCGTGGAACTTCACACCTTTCCGCAGGGTAAGTGTCAGGGTCAGAGCGCTGGCATCATATTTCCAACCTGTAGCCAGCCAGGGGATTACCTCACCAGCACGGTTAAGCAAGACCAAGCTTTCAAGGCATATATCGTAAATTCCTGCTTGGCGGACAACTTGCAGCGTTGGAGGATCGCCTAGTTGAGGAAAGTCCTGGTTATAGCCATACCTAAGGATACCGCCCGACTTTGGCGCTGCCGTGGTTTTGGCTGGTGTAGAAGGTGCGCTTGTGGCGGGAGGCGTTGCCGTGACTGAAGTGGTCGGGACTGATGAGGTTTGTGCTGGAGTTGTTTCAGGACTACTGCAAGCACCGGCCAGAATCAAAGCGCCAATAAGTAAAATCAAGCTGAGGTAAGTAACTTTTTTCATCGAACCTCCTTTTTTATTATGACCTGCTTTAAAATCCCATTGTTTGTATCACATCTTAACCCTTCCTTTTTAGAATTTTGCACGTACTTGACTTGATGTTATTGTCTTTTAAAATTATTGATATAACCATCGTATATTATATCGTATACGATGGTAAATATATATCACATAATAGTATACCTGTCAATACTATACTAAACTAAGCACTTCGGAGCATCATATTTTATTTTATATTAATATGGCTTTGGTTGTCGGCATCACTAAAATGCCCTAATATATGCCAGTTGAAATTTTTCAATTATCTTAAGAACATAGGCTTTTTATATTGCTATCATTTACTACATTCTTCATTATCTTTTTCAATCTTTGTTGATACTTATCTACCTAATATTGGTCCGCGGAAGGCAGGATTATATAGAACTAGCACTTTTCATCTAGAATATTCCTTCCCACGCCTTCCGTTCTTCACGGCGGGGGTCGGTTTCCACCCGGCACGTATTATCGAAAATCATGGTCGCCCGTTTTTCTTTGGTATAAGCTGGCCAGTGCGGTATCCCTTCGTGGCTCGGATCGCCGCAGCGGGCAAAGGCAGCCCAGGCGCCGCTCATGGCTCTGGCAAGCGCGAAGCGCTCGGGGGCGCCACCGATAATCTCCACGAGGGGGTCGACATTATTGAAAACGAAAGGTATTTCCAGGGCATGGCAGGCCTTAAGCATACCATTGAATGCCGGGCTCTCCCAGGTAAGCAGGTACATATAAACCGGCGCGGCTCCTCCGGCCATTTTACGCTCCGCGATAAGGATAGAGTCTAACCGAACCACATCGCTTATGATAGCGGTTAGTAATTCGTGTGGTTTAGCCCCGGGTCGCGTACGGCGATAAGCTTTAATCAAGCTTTCAACCTTGCTCTCAGGGATAATCTCGCCGAAGATGCCCATCGGTATTTCGGTAATACCCCGGCGCATTTCTGCCTCGGTATATTTCCCAAAATTAGGCTCCTGGTAAAGCATGAAATTCATCTCGTCCTTGTTGGTACCGATGATGAGAGTGACATCCGACGCCGTCGGGGCGGCAACCGGGTCGAAGGGGTGCGCCGGGATGGATATTCCATCAACCACCGGGAAGAACTGGTTCTTACCCTCCGTCCAGTGGAGCGAAGGTACCAATGCCATCCAGGCAGCATAGATCTTTTCGGCGCGCATCTCCTTAAGAGAATCGACACGTTCTCGACTTATGCCCAGTAGGTTCAGAAACTCCCGCGCCGTCCGTGTCGCCTGCTCCGAAGTCCTTGCCCTCAAGCAATGACCGCTCTCTATTATAGCGCGGCGGAACAACCCTTTCGCCGCCGGCATGGCCATCAGCAGGCATACTTTCTGGCCGCCGCCGGAGTTACCAAAAATTGTGACATTATCGGGATCGCCGCCGAAACCGGCAATGTTATCACGCACCCACTCCAGCGCCGCCACCAGGTCGAGCATACCGGAGTTCCCCGATGTACCATACCTCTCGCCGGCGATTTCACCCAGATGCAGATAGCCGAATACGCCGAGACGATGGTTGACCGTGACAAGGACGACATTCTCCATCCCGGCCAGGTTGGTACCATCGAAACAGGAAGTGTGATCACCGGAACCATAGGAAAAACCGCCACCATGACACCAGACCATCACCGGCCGTTTGCCATTATCGTTCAATCCGGCCGTCCATACATTGAGAAAGAGGCAGTCTTCACTCATTGATTCAACTCCCTCATTCCGGAACAAATTGTCCCTGGAAAAGGGGTGAAGTGATTGCCATGGTGATGCACCATATTGAGTGGCATCCCTGATTCCCGGCCATGGTCGTGGTGGTGCAGGCGGCATAAAACGATTTACGCCACCCGTCGGCCCTCCATAAGGGATGCCTTTAAAGGAATGGACGCCGTTTTGAGTAGTTCCACGTACCTTCCCGTATTTTGTTTCAACGATTACTTCCTGCATATAAATCCTTCCCCCTCCGGAATTTCCTGTCCATTATATGGCCCCCCTTAATATAGTATCAAGTGCATCTCTCAAACCGTAACCAATCATATTAAAAGCGAAAACCACGGTTATGATGACCATCCCGGGCGCGAAAGAAAGGAACGGGTGGCCAAGAAGATATTTGTAACCGTCATTAACCATCGCTCCACAGGCTACTCCCCTTTTGAATCAAGCTTCTCCCTTTGAAAAAGGGAGACAGGAGAGGGATTTTCCTAACACCCCTCTCCGCAGGCTACTTCCTTTGGTATGACAAAATCCTCTTTAATTCCCCTTTATGAAAGGGGAACAAATGATTGAGTTAATAACCGAAAATAAAAAGGAGAAAGCGGTTCGTCTCCCTTTCATAAAGGGAGAGGCGAGAAGGATTTTCTCTCGCGCCCCTCTCCGCAGGCTACTCCCCACTGTGGTTGTACCACTCATGGTGACTCTATAAAATTATTGTTCAACCCGTATCTCCTCTCCCCTTGAGGGAGAGGTCAGGGTGAGGGGTAAAACAAATCCTTCCCCCCCCTCTCCGAACAGATAAAACCAGGCCTTTACCCATGCCGCCGTTTGGAGAGGGGGCCAGGGGGTGAGGCATCCCATCACATTACCCAAATACAATTCCCCACCCTTCCCCTGGATTCCGTATCAAGTACGGAATGACAATACGTTTAAAAACAAAAAAAGGCGCTTTTGACACGCCTCTCCCCTAACTACTAACTACAAATTACTAACTACTCACCCAACACCAACCCTTACACAGGTCAAGCCCTTCAGCCCCCATACGGTTTAAAGCAATGACTGGTAGACCAGCCGCTCGAATTCTTCCTGATAGGTATTATCCTCCATCACCCGGTGCATAAAGACCTGCGAAAAACATATACCGATGAGGTCTTCCTTGGGGTCGGCGAAGTAGATCGTACCGGCGGCACCGCTCCAACCATAAGTGCCTACCGAGCGCAGGATGGGGACTTCACTGCTTCCCTTATAAACCCCCACGCCCATCCCGAAACCGAATCCGGGCCCTTCCATCGGTATCAATATGTCACCGGTATGGCTGCTGGTCATCAACTCCACCGTTTTCCTGCCTAGGATACGGACACCGTCCAGCTCGCCGCCGTTCAGCAGCATCTGGGCGAAACGGGCATAGTCCGCCGCGGTGGTAAGCACGCCGCCGCCACCGCCGCCGACATCGAAATAAGGCATTACTTCCGCAAGTGTTGGGGTGTCCTCCGGTTTCTCATCGATTTCCAG
>CAYWZO010000005.1:0-54481 GCA_964462865.1 uncultured Dehalococcoidaceae bacterium
CCAGTGGGAGCAGGACGGGTTTGCAAAAGTGGTGTATGGTAGCGCATACGGGATTCGAACCCGTGGTCTCCGCCTTGAGAGGGCGGCGTCCTTGGCCGCTAGACGAATGCGCCCCGTATAAAACCTGGCTGGGGAAGAAGGATTCGAACCTTCGCTGACGGATCCAGAGTCCGCTGTCCTACCACTAGACGATTCCCCAGTGACACGTAAATTATATCATGGAGGTATCCCCCGCACAACCACCAGCCGCCTATTTGACACTCCCTGCCCGACGCATTATTGTTATTAATTGAAAGGTATTTCCTCATGCCTGATATTAATACTTTGCAGAAGGCGCTGGGGGTAAAGCTGGATAATACGGCGCTGCTGGCACAGGCGTTGACTCACAGCTCCTATATCAATGAAAACCCCGCCGGCGCCGTGGGCCATAACGAGCGGCTGGAGTTCCTCGGCGACGCCGTGCTGGACTGCATCGTCGCGGAGAAGCTTTACCGCGACCTGCCTGACCTTAGCGAGGGCGATTTGACCAAGCTGCGGGCGGCGCTGGTACGCCGGGATACCCTGGCCGGCATCGCCCGGGATATCAACCTCGGCGCTTTTCTCGCCATGGGAAAAGGGGAAGAGGCCAGCGGCGGTCGCGATAAAGCGCCCAACCTGGCGAGCGCGTTGGAGGCGGTAATCGCCGCTGTTTATCTCGACCGTGGTCTGGCCGCTACCGCCGAACTCGTTATCAGGCTGCTCGGTGAGACCTGGGCGCAGGCGGTCCGCCGGGGCACCGGCACCGACTATAAGTCCAGATTGCAGGAAGTCGTGCAGTCGCGTTGGCAGTTGACGCCGTCCTACCGTCTTATTGCGGAGACCGGCCCGGACCACGATAAAACTTTCACCGTCGAAGTCCAGGTCGGCAGCCGGGTCCTCGGCAGCGGCCGCGGCAAGAGTAAAAAGCTGGCCGAGACCGAGGCCGCGCGGGCGGCCTTGTCCCGCCTTAAAGAAGTCTTTACCGGCTAGGCTCTTTCTGCTAAACTGCTTATAAAAACAGTAAAAGTACGTCGGCGAGGTGATGTCGTGGGCAGTCGTGATTATAGCCATAGAGAGAAAAAGAAACAGAAAAAAGACGCCAAGAAAATATCCCCGGTGTCTGTGATGACAACCCCGGTTGAAGTAGAGGTTATCAAAAAAGGCAAACAACGGGAAGGCAGAAGGGTGGAGGAAGAGGAGGAATAGCCCTTTACCCCATGATGGGGGAAGACAGGAGTGGTTGACCATGGCTGACCTGGCCTCACTTCAGGCGGTGGTGCGCGGCCGTGTCCACGGCGTCTTTTTCCGGGCTTCTGTGCAAACCAGGGCGGAAGATTTAAGACTCACCGGCTATGTGCGTAATCGGCCTGGCGGTACGGTGGAGGTGAGAGCGGAGGGCGAGAGGCAGAAGCTCGAGAAACTGGTCGAGTATCTCAAGGTGGGGCCGCCGGCAGCCAGGGTGGAGGAAGTGGTGGTGACCTGGGCGGAATACACCGGGGCGTTCTCCCGGTTCAGCGTAAGATACTAGCCGGAGATTTCCTGCAATCCGTAAAAGCTGTCGTTCTTCAGGATGCGTGCCAGCGCCTCCGGCGAGGTACGGTAAATATCTCCGGAACGTACCCGCCCGAGTTCGGAACTTAGTTCCCTAAGTGTCAGGGGCTGGTTATTATTGCGCAAAAATACGCGGAAGGCCGATTCCAGAATAGGCAACTTATCGTGAATAAAGTCAGGTGTCTGCGAGCAGCAATCGGCGATGTTGGTGAACAGTACCTGGAGCGAGGGCTCTTTTTTGGCGCCAAGCCGCCGGGCGCACCCGGGGCACAGGTAGTCTTTCACCAGGGCTGAAGCCGAGCGATGATTAATCTGGAACCAGTCCAGGGCAATGGCCCAGCGAGTCTCCACCAGTGGAGGATTTTCTTCTTTCTTGGGCATTCCGTCACCATCCCGGGGATTTATTAAGGCGCGCCAAGTTCCACTTTAGCCGACCTTATCAGGTCGAGGTAGCTTATCTTCAGTCCCAGGGCATCAGCCACTTCACGGTCGACATCGTAGGGTTCGCCGACGAATACCTTATCGTATTCTTCCACTTCACCCTCGCTGGGTTCCTGCTTCACGGCGAATTTCTGTCTCCCCTCGACGATACCGAGGTCAAAGGGCAGCGTAAAATAGAGGTCGGCCAGTACTTTGTCAATGCCCAGACTATAAAGGCTCTCCCAGCCGCCTGTAGATTCCCCGTGGTACTTGCTGCTCGGCAGCAGGGAAAGGAGGTTCCTGATGGCGAAGCTGCCGGTACCGTTATAGGTTTTCAGAGGCGCGACGGTTATCAGATAATCACTGGACAATATGACGTTTGGCACCCAGAACGTCGGCATAGCGAACGGCTTGGGCAGCGGGTTGTCCACCTCAACGAAGATACAGTCCTTGACGTCCAGTGTGAGCACCCGCGGGAAATTATAGCCGAGGGCCTGGTAAATGGGGCGGGTAGGCATCCCTCCGGCGGTTCCTTCCAGCAGGAGGATATCGGCATCGCTGACACGCCGGATGCTGGCGATGATGGCTGCGAGCATATCGGCGCTGGTGGTGACCGGATAGGGCAGCGGGTAAGAGGCGCTGGGCTTGATAAGAACGCGCCGCGCCCTGGCTACCACCGACGGTACCTTGAAAATAAAATCCGAGGCTTCGTATATCAACTTTTCCTCCGCAGGGAAACATGCAGGCTTTTCACGCCGTTACCTTGGATGCCGGGTATCATGGCGAACAGGGTACGCGTCAGCAGGTCTTGCAGCGCCGGGGGAGTGGGCAGGCTGTCGCCATTGACCACGACCTCAAAATCACTTCCATTGTTGGATATATTTATCCGGCTTTCGATAAGGTCAGCGATACCGGCCAGGTCGTCATGGGTGTACTGGGGGACTTCCAGTTCAACCGGTTCGTCCGTAACCACCGCTATTAGCTGCCGGGGGTCGGTGAGCAGCTCCTGGCCCTGGGCCGCCCGGCGGACTTCGATTTTGGGGTAAGGACTCCCCTTGAAACCTTCCGTCAGGATTATGTCATAATCCCAGAGAATGAACCGGGATATCTCCTGCGGGTCGAAGAAGTGGTCCATGCGCCGGTAAATGGCCAGGTGGTCAAGGGAGTTGATGGCTGAAAGCTCGCTGCCGGCCTGTGTGAACCGCCACGTGTCCTTCTCGGCGGTGTCCAGAGGGTCGGCATGGTGCGAGTGCTTGACGATGGCCACCTTATGGCCGCGCCGTTTCAGTTCGGCGATGAGTTTTTCCAGCAGGGTCGTCTTGCCCGAGCTTGATTTTCCCACTATCGATATTATCGTACGCATATTTACATTTCAATTTATAGATTTACTTCTTCGTTCCAGTCCAGCATCAAGGCCTGGACGGTTTCGCCCTTTCGCACCATTTGCTTTTCCTCGGGGATGAGCACCAGCCCGTTGGCCAGGGACATGGATTTCAGGATGCCCGAGCCCTGGGGGCCGGTCAACCGGGCGTAATAGTGCCCGTTGCGCCGTGCGATGATAGCCCGGTCGTAGATACGGCGGCCGGCATCGTTTTTAACGTTATCTTCGATAATTGCTTCTACCACTGGTTTACCCAGGTTCTTTTTCCCCATCATCTTGAGGAGGGCCGGGCGGACGAACAGCTCGAAGCTCACCATACAGCTGACGGCATTGCCAGGCAACCCCAGGTGGGGTATATCTCTCTTTTTGCCTTTAATCTTCCCGAAGGCCAGCGGTTTCCCGGGTTTCACCCGTACTTTCCAGAAGACCATCCGGCCTTCCCGGGCCAGAATATCTTTCACCATGTCATAATCGCCCATGGAGACCCCGCCGGTGGTCAGGAGCATATCGGCGTCCTGGGCCTGGCGGAGCTTGTCCACGATTGATTTGTCCTCGTCACGCGCTATGCCGAGTATTTTGGGGATGCACCCGTAGCGCTTCACCAGCCCGGCGATGCTGTACAGGTTGCTATCGTATATCTTCCCCTCGGGAAGGGGCTGGCCCATCTCTACCAGCTCGTTGCCGGTGGAGAGAATGGCGACCACCGGGCGGCGGATGGCTTTGACCCGGTGATAGCCCAGGGAGGCCATCAGGCCGACCTCGGCGGGGCGGATGACCGTGCCCTTTTTCAGGGCGAATGTCCCTCTGGCAATGTCTTCCCCGGCCTTCCTGACGTTGAGTTCTGGTGTGGCCTCGGCCAGAATCCCCACCTCGGTGGCGGGACTCTGGCGTTTGGTTTCATCCGTGTTTTCAAACTGGACGACGGCATCGGCCCCTCGGGGCAGGGGCGCGCCGGTCATAATACGCACAGCCGTACCCGGTTCAACTTCGCGCTTGGAGATAGAGCCGGCCATGACCGTATCGATAACTCGCAGGACTCTGGGCGAGGCGGCGCTGGCGCCAAGGGTATCCCGGGCGCGAACAGCGTAGCCGTCCATGGCGGAGTTGTCCAGCGGCGGCACGTTAATACCGGAGGTTATGTCCTCGGCGAGCACCTGCCCCAACGCTTCCAGGATGGGGACGGATTCCGCCTCGAGGACAGTTACTTCATCAAGTATCTTCTCGAGGGCTTCTTCAACACTTAACATCAGTTCGCAGTTCCTCCGGCTATTTTCCTGGCCAGGTCCAGTTCTTCCCTGGTATTGATATTGAAAAAACTCAAATGCTGCGGGTCGAACCTCTCAACCTCGTCAGTTTCGACATATCTCACTTTAACATAGTTAAAAAGCTCGATGATGACTTTCTTGCCCTGGTTCAGGATGGACTCGATTGGCGCGATGCAGTTCTTCGAATAGATGGCATGCAGCGGCTCGAAAAGCCTGTTGACCCGCGGTAGGATGAAATCGAATCCATCTGAAATTCCAATCATATATCTCAATAAAGGCTCGTTCACAAATGGCATGTCCGCCGCAACGACAAGGTTATAAAATGAATTCGATTTAACCAATCCGGTATAAATGCCGCCCAGGGAACCCTGACCGGGGAAAATGTCTGATACTGTTTTTACTTTCGGGCGGCTCGCCAGTTGTGTGAAGGCTCTCTCTTTCGCTGTTACAATAATAATTTCTTTACTTAGCGAGTCAATACGGGAGATGACCTGTTCTAGTAAACTTGTATTGCCAACCTTTTCTAGGATTTTATCGTGACCCAGGCGCGCGCTTTTACCGCCGGCGAGGATAATAGAAGATGTTTCCAAATTACCTGCCTGTTTTAAGAAACCTACCCCCTACATATAGTATTTTACCACAGGCAGTCAAGAGACGGAAGAGGTTTGGGCAGGATTTTTACTTTGTCTAAGTGGGTCTGGCGGATATTTTAACAGGGGGAAAAAGGGTTTTTAGTATTGAGGTTTGATAACCGGGTATTCCCAGTGGCTGTTATCTATTATCATATCCGCCGCCTTTTGAGGGGGGTATTGGCGCAGGTATTTACGCTGTGCGGGAAAGTATTTTACTTCATATTTTTGCCTGACCTCTTCAGAGTCTCGCGACCGGGAGCGTTCCAAGCATATTTCTTCGGGGATATCCAGAAAAATTTTATAATCGATATATGCCGCGAGTTCTTTCCTGAAAAGAAATACGCCTTCGAAAATAACGATAGTTCGGTGACTAAAGGAGTATCCTTTGTTCGCTCCGAATTTGTTTGACGCCACATCGAACGCCTTGAGTGAAACGGAATACTCACCTTTTTCCCGCACAGGTACCAGCAGCTTACGGATAATTGTCTGGATATCGAAGCTCCTATTGAAGTAGTTTTCAACTTGGTCGTCGCCGGAGTATCTCACTTTTTTAGGATTGGTGAAATCGTCCAGGTGGATAACCTGAGTGGGATAGTCCCGTGAGCTGAGGTACTTTTCCAGCGCCTCGGTAAAGACCGTTTTCCCCGAACAATCAATGCCGCTGATACCGATAACGAAAGGCTTTTCCGCAGATTTTGTCCGCTCGATTTTATCAGTTATCTTTTTGAAAATCGGCAACCTCCGGTCGAAGATGGAGAGCAGGTCATCGAACTTGTTAATCGTCAGGTCCGCCTCCTCCGGCTCGTTCTCGCCGTAGCCGAAGAGAACCCCGATGGACAGGCAATCGCTGGCGCGGGCGGCCTCCACGTCATGGGACCTGTCGCCAACGATGGCGGCGGTCAGCCCGCCGAAATATCCCCGGATTTTCTTTACCAGTTCCGGCTTGGTGAGGTTGTTGTCCTGGATGCACTCGATATAATCGAAATAATCTCTAAGCCCCAGGGATGACATGACGAGGTTCAGATACATGGTGGAGGCGTTGGTATATTGCGCCAGTTTATAACCCCTCTGGCGGAGTGTCTGCAGGGTCTCTTTCACGCCGGGATACGGCTGCGCCATTTCCCGGAATACTGCGTCGTACTCGGCGCGCACCCTTTCACGGATTTCCTGGACCGTCAGGTGGCTATCGGGCGGGGTGATGAACTCGTAGAGCCCGCCCGCGGTTGACGCCGTTGACACGCCGAAGAACTGGTTAATGTCCTCCGGGCTGAACGTGACCTGCCAGCCCAGCCTGGCGAATGCCCTTTTGATCGACTCGTAGACGGCGGGCAGGGAAGGGATAATCGTCCCGTCCATGTCGAAGATTATCAGGTTGACGTCATCAGGAATTATCATGAAAGATTACAGCGCCGGTTTCAGCACTATTATCTGGGCGCTGGCGGGCAGCTTGTCCGCCCTTAATTCGATTTCGCTGCCGGCGGCGCGGGTCACATTGCTCTTGCCTTTGAGGAAATCGTCCACACCGCTGATAGGGATGCCGATTTTATCGGTCTTGTAGTGCATGGGCAGGATAATCCTGGGTTTGAGCTGCTCGCAGACCTTGGTGGCCGCCGCGGCATCGATGGTGAAGTTGCCTCCCACCGGGACCATCAGCACGTCCACCTTGCCGATGGCCTTAACCTGCGCGTCGGTAAGCAGGTGCCCCAGGTCGCCGCAGTGGCAGATGTCTACGCCGTCCACGTTCAGGCAGAAGACGGTATTCGGGCCTCGCTGGCTTCCGCCGGCCTCGTCGTGGGCGGTGGGAACGCCCTTGATTTTGATGCCCTTGAATGTACCGGAGTCCTTCACCACCTCCGGGTTGCCGCTGACGGCGGCCACGTTGTTATGGTCGCCGTGACCGTGGCTGACGGTTACGATATCGGCCGTCTCTTTGATATCGCCGTGGCTGAAGTGCGGGTTGGTCTGGTAGGGGTCGGTGACAATCCGGGTGCCGGAATCGGCAGTGATGAGGAAGGCGGAATGGGCCAGCCATTTGATTTTCATTGTGGTAACCTCCTTTTTTATTCCTGTTCCCGTCATTCTGGCGAAGGCCAGAATCCACAACCCTTTTACCCCACTGCTGGATTCCAGCTTTCGCTGGAATGACTTTTTTATCTGGCGGTTGCCGTACCTCCCGATTTCATCGGGAAGGCTGGCAATGACAACTGATTTACTCCTTTGCCATTTTTTCTACCAGGTTGACCAGGGTGCGTACCGGAACACCGGTGGCGCCTTTAATCTGGTAACCCTTGTCTTTATCGGTCTCGCTGGTGCCGGCGATGTCCAGGTGCACCCAGGGGGTGCCGTTGATGAACTCGGCCAGGAACTTGGCCGCGGTGATGGCCCCGGCGTACCGGCCGCCGATGTTCTTGACATCGGCGATGTCGCTCTTAATCTGCTCGTTGTATTCTTCGAACATCGGCAACTGCCAGGCGAGTTCGCCGACCTCGTTACCGGCGGCAATCAGCTTATCGGCCAGCGCCTGATTGTTGGTGAAAACGCCGGTGCATATCGTCCCCAGGGCCATCCGGCAGGCCCCGGTGAGCGTGGCGACATCGATGATTGTCTTGGCCCCAATCTTCCGGGCATAGCTCAAGGCGTCGGCCAGGATGAGGCGGCCTTCGGCATCGGTGTTGAGTATCTCGATGGTCTTGCCGTTCATCGCGGTGACGATGTCACCCGGCTTCTGGGCGGTGCCGCTGGGCATGTTTTCCGTGGCCGGCACCAGGGCGGTGACGTTCATCCCCGGCTTAAGGCGGGCTACCGCCATTAGCGTGCCCAGCACCGAGGCACCCCCGGCCATATCGCCCTTCATCTCGTGCATGCCCTCGTATGGCTTGATATCAATGCCGCCGGAATCGAAGGTGACGCCCTTGCCCACCAGAGCCACGTCGACCTCGTCCGGTTCTTTGCCTTGGTAGCTAAGGATGATGAACCGGGGCGGCTGCTGGCTTCCCTGGGCCACGCCGAGCAGGGCGCCCATACCCAGCGACTCCATCTGCGGCTTTTCCAGCACCTCGATTTTCAGTCCGTAGTCGCCGGCGATTTTCCGGGCGGACTCGGCCATATCAGCCGGCGTCATGAAGTTGGACGGCTCGTTGACCAGGTCCCGAGCCCAGTTTACCGCCTCGGCGATTATCCTGCCCCGGCTGATGGCTTTTTCGAAGGTGTTTTCTTCCCGGCCGACGATGGTGAACTCTTTGACTTCGGTATAGCTGTTCTCCTTTTTTGTGATATGCTTGCGGAAGGCGTACAGGCCGAGCATAGCGCCTTCGGTGATGGCCTGGACGGTATTTTCCATTTTTAGGCCGTTGACTCCTGCCCCCTGGAGACCGCTGGCGATACGGTCCACGCCCTTTTGCCTCAAGTAACGGCAGGTCTCGCCGACGGCACCGCGCACTTTGTCCAGCGTCAGTACTGCCTTCTTCCCCAGGCCGGTGACGACGACGCGGCCGGTCGGCAGTTTGCCCATACTGTGCAGAAGGGTGATTTCGTTGAGCTTGCCCTTGATATCGCCCTGCTTCACGAGCTGGCTGATCGCCCCGTTCAGGACGGCGTCCACAGCGGCGGCATCGCCGTCAAGCTGCTTTTCGTCCTCGAAACAGTTCACGATGATAGCGCCGGTTTCGATTTTAGAAATTTCTCCGGCAATGGTCTTGATTTCCATACTGGTACTCCTTTCGGCGGGTCAATTAACTCCGCCGGTCATGGCGCCTAAAAGAAACGTATATCAAATACCGTTTATGATTATAAACGGTTTTAAGCGGTTTGGCTAGGCGGGGAAAATATGACCGGGCTGTAAATCATACCGAATATTGTTACATTTTTATGCTAACCGGAGTTACGTCACATACGTTATTTATTATAGGTGATATAATCAAATTGGTACCAACCGGGGGAGGGAAAAGAATGAAGAAAGTAATGTTGTTAATCCTGACCGCCGTTCTCCTGTTAGCGGTGGTGGCCTGCAACCAGGCGGCGACGGCGGCGGAGGTGAAATCAAATATACCGCACGAAACGGCGCCGGCGACCAGTCCATCAGATTTAACCACTCTTGTCAACGGCAATAACGCTTTTGCCCTTAATCTTTACAAGCTATTGAGTAAAACCGACGGCAATATCTTTTATTCGCCGTACAGCATCTCGGAAGCCCTGGCGATGACCTACGGCGGCGCCCGCGGCGAGACCGAAAAGCAGATGGCTTCGGCGCTTCAGTTCCTGCTTTCGCAGGACAGGCTGCATCCTGCCTTTAACAGCATCGATATTGAGCTGGCGAAAAGGGGGGAGGTGGCTAAAGAGGGCAAGGACGAGAAAGGGTTCCGACTGAAAGTGGTCAACGCTATCTGGGGGCAGAAGGACTTTAAATTCGCCTCGGAGTACCTGGACTTGCTGGCCCGGAACTACGGGGCGGGGATGCGGATAGTCGATTATATCAACGCCGCCGAAAAGGCCCGGCAGACCATCAATCAGTGGGTCAGCGACCAGACCGAAGGCAGGATTGAAGACCTGCTGCCGCCGGGCTCCGTCGATTTCCTGACTAGGCTGGTGCTGACCAACGCCGTTTACTTCAACGCGGCCTGGGCCTCACAGTTTGAGGAGTCCGTTACTCGCGACGGCCGGTTCTATCTCCTGGACGGCGGTGAGGTCACCGTACCGATGATGTTCCAGATGAAATCGTTTAAATATGCCGAAGGCGCTGATTATCAGGCCGTGGAACTCCCTTACGATGGCTACCAGCTCTCCATGGTGGTCCTGCTGCCCAAGAATGGTCAATTCGAAGCTTTTGAAGCTAGCTTGGACAACCAGCAGTTGCAGGGGATAATCGGGCAGCTAAAGCCAAACCATGTCAATCTGACTATGCCCAGGTTCCAGATTGAGTCCGAGTTCAATCTGAAGCAGGCGCTCTCCGACCTGGGGATGCCGATAGCTTTCTCTGACTCCGAAGCGGATTTCTCCGGCATGGACGGCCGGCGAGACCTGTATATCACCGATGTCGTCCATAAGGCTTATGTCTCGGTGGATGAAAAGGGGACGGAGGCCGCCGCCGCTACCGGCGTAATCGTGGGGACGACCTCTATGCCGACGAATATCAAAGACATGACGCTGAACCGCCCTTACATCTTCCTTATCCGTGATATCCCCACCGGCACCATTCTCTTTCTGGGAAGGGTGATGAATCCGGTAGATTGACAGCCTTTGAAATAATGAGGGCATGCCAGTAAAAAGGGGCGGGCCGTAAGGCTCGCCCCTTTATTTGAAATATCTGTTATGCCCTGTCAGGTTGGGGGTGTTTTTCTCCAGCGTCTTAAGAATATTATAAAAATGGCGGCTTGTAGTCCAGCCCCAACATTGAATGGACTTTTTTATATAGTTTTTCCAGGGAAGAGACGAGTAATCTTTTTTCTTCATTGGATAATGAAGAGAAGGCCATGGTGATGGAATTTGTCGGCATCTTCTCGAACATATCACGCCCTTTTTCGGTTATCGATATTTGATACTGTCTGGTTTCGGGTGTTTTGGCCCTGGCGACCAATTGGTTTCTTTCCATTCTCTTGATGATAGTGGATACGGAATTATGTTTTCTTAACACGTGAGTGGCTATTTCACTCATTGTCAGAGAACGGCCTGCTTCGTACATAATGCGGAGGATGTGGGATTGTTCACGGGTCAGGCCGTACCGGGTTAATTCCATCGTGCGAGCCCTGGCGATATACTCCATGGTATCGGCAAATAGTCCCCATATGGAGTAATCGTTTAATAAGCTCTCATTAAGAACATCAGTTTTTTGTTTCATTCTCACTCTCCTTGACGGGAGCGTATATCAACAGTTCTTTGGGCAATCAAAATTTCAACGTTGCTTCGTATCAAGAATAATACTTCCGTACAATTATATTATATCAAAAAATGCCCAGTTTCTTAAGAGGCTTTTGTTACTCACCTAAAAAACTTTCTTGGTCGTTCTTTCTATCGCTCCGTCCCATATGATTCGGTTTGAGGTGTTAACCTGTTTTCTCATCAATTAATGATGCGTTTTTCTTTAAGTTTTTTGATTTCCTCATCGGAATAGCCTAATTCCCGGACAACGTCCTCCGTATTCTCCCCGAAACGCGGTGCCGGGAGTTTAGCTTTCTCGTTGGTCAGGCTAAGCTTGACAGGATTGGACATTACCCTGATTTGACCATGTTTAGGATGATTAAGAGGTGAGAAATGGTTGTTTGCTTCAGCCTGGGGGTCTTTAACCACTTCCGGGAGCGTCTGTATCGGGGCCCAGGGGAACCCCACTTCGGTCAGGAGAGGTTTCCATTCCTCCAGAGTTCTGGTAGGGAATGTCTGCTCTAAAGCGTCAAAAAGGGCCCCCACGTCGTGTTTTTCCGGCTGGCATGGATTCAACTTGGCATCATTTTCCCAATCCTCATGTCCCAGAGCGCGGCAGAACCTGGGCCAGTAAACGTCCTGCCGGGACATCATCAGGTACAGCCACCGGTTGTCTTTAGTACGGTAGATGTTCAATAGCGGTGTGCCGCGGTCTTTTCTGGATATAGCCTGCCTGTCTTTACCGGTGACCAGTGTCCCGGCGATATCGCTGGAAAGTACGAAGACCAGACTGTTGAAGAGCGACACGTCAACTTCCTGGGCAATTCCGGTCTTCTCGCGGATTAGTAACGCTGTCATGATACCGTAGGCCAGTGTTACTCCGGTGATGAAATCCGCATAGGCGATTGGCGTCTGTACGGGCTCTGACCCAGGGACCTGGAGGATGTGGAGCAGCCCTGACCGGGAATCGCCGGCGGTAGGACCGAAACCAGGCTCATCTTTGTTCGGCCCTTTCCTCCCGAAGCCCGTCAGATTGCCGCAGATTAGCCTCGGATTGATTTTTTGCAGCGTTTTGTATTCCAGTTTGAACTTTTCCAGCTCGCGCGGGCGGAAATTATTCAGGAAAACATCAGCGCCTTCGAGCAGTTTGTAAAGGATAGCCCGTCCTTCTTCCTGGGCCAGGTCAAGGGCGATGCCGCGCTTATTGCAGTTAATATTTTGTTCCAGATAGTCAAAGTCCGCAGTTATCCTCCGCACATCACGTGTAGCGGGTGGCCGGTGCATCAAGCCTCCCCTGGTCGTCTGGTCAATATGGATGACCTCCGCTCCCCAGTCCGCCAGGAGACGGCCGACCATGGGAATAGCTACCGCGGAAGCCGCTTCAATTACTTTGATGCCTTCAATACCTGAACTCATTTCTCATTTCCTCCTTCTTAATATTAACCCGTCCGTGTTTAGCTTATTCTGCGGATGTGCGGCCTGTTCCCGGATACAGCTTTTGTGCTATCAGGGCCGCTCCGGTAGCGCCGACAATCTGCGGCTCGAAGCAGATGTGTGCCTTGGTGCCCAGCTTGTCTTCAATCCTTCGTACCACTCCGATATTTTTCGCAATTCCCCCCGAGATTACCAGGTCATCTTTAACCCCGGTTCGCTGGAGTAACAGGAGTATCCGCTGCACCAGGGCGTCGCAATAAGCTGCCAGGACGACGTTTCTCGGCAGGCCGCGCCGCAGCATCCGGAGGGCTTCCGATTTAGCGAAGACCACGCAGGCGCTGCCCAATTGCGGCGGCTTTTCCTGAACATCGAGTGACATCGGGCCGATGTCTTCAAGACGTACGTCAAGCAGCTTGGCCATGACCTCCATGGACCGGCCCGTGCCCGCCGCGCATTTTTCGTTCATAACGAAGGAGGTAACTCTCCCGTTTTCATCGCAGCTCACGGCTTTACAGTCCTGCCCGCCCATGTCCAGCACCGTTCGTGCCCCGGGGAAGAAGTAATGGGCGCCGCGAGCGTGGCAGGTAATCTCCGTCACGTTTTTACTGGCATACGGTACCTGGTAGCGGCCGTATCCCGTCCCCACCACGTATTTGATATCGTCCCGGGAAATATCGATTCCCTGTAACGCCAGGTCGAGTACCTTGTAAGACGTTTCTTTTTTATCAATCCCTACGTTTATATTACTGAACGAGAGGATAGTGCCGTTTTTTAATATGACCGCCTGGGCGCTCGACGAGCCGACGTCGATACCGGCCGTAATTAATTCGTGTTTCATCTCAAGTCCTTATGCTACAATGTCTGTTTATCACGGGCGGTCAGGGCCGCCCCGATAGCGGTGATGATGCGCGGCTCTTCGGGAACGATAACGGCCAGGCCGAGCTTTTGCCCCAGCAAATCGACGATGCTTGGGTTCCGGGCCACTCCCCCGATGAACAGGATATCTTTTTCAATCCTTAATTCCTGCAACAGCGAGGCCGCCTTGGCGGCGATGGCATCGCATACCGCCCGGGCGATATCGTCTTTATGGGATCCTTCGTTTATTAAGGAAATAACCTCGGATTCGGCGAAAATCGTGCAGGTGCTGTTCAGGGTTATCTTGTTTTTGGAGAGGAGTGAGGCCCGGCTGATGTCTGCCGCGGATAACTCCAGGATAGAGGCCATCTCGGTGATGAAAGCGCCGGCGCCGGCCGCGCACTGGTCGTTGCGGACGTACTGTAAAATCCGGCCCTCGCCGTCAAGCACCATGGCCTGGCTCTGCTCTGCACCGATGTCGATGACCGTCCTCGTCCCCGGGAAAAGCCATACCGCCCCTCTGGCGCTGCAGGTGGATTCCGTGGTATGGACGGTAGCCAGGGTAGCGCTTTCTTTCCCCATGCCGGTGGCCCCGACGTGAGTGATTTTCCCGGGGTCCAGGCAGGCTTTTTCGACTGCCTCATCGAAGGCGTTCTGTAACGATGCCTGCGTATCCCAGCCGCTGGGGACCACGCTGTAAGCCAGCAGGCGGTCACCTTCGATAACCGCTACCTTGGTGTTTTCGGCACCTATATCTATTCCGGTACTTAACATAATTATCCCCGGATTACATTATCGGCGGGATAAGGCTTACCCCTCCGTATCACTGTCTTTTTCATCGAGTGAGCTGATTTTCGTCAGGCCGAGACTCTCGAAGAAACGGCTGAAATCTTCTCTCACGCGGGCCTCATTCCATTCCTTGGGGTCGCCTTCGCTGGCCTCGTAGGTAGCCAGCGGTATGCCCGCCGCGCGGATGTCCTGTATTCTCGTGTAAATCCCCTGGCAAAGGGCGGCACAGCGGCGCGCCAGGTGCATCATAATGCCGTCAATATGCCAGTCCTCGACCATACGCAGAAAGTGAAGGAGTCGCCACTCCGGCGCATCGAAGTCCACGCCATCCTCTTCGGGCGGGTAACGTTGCTCCACCAGCGCCTGCAGGGCGTCCTCCCGGTTTTTCAGTTCAATCCCTCGCTCTTCCAGTGTCTGGCCCGGCATCCGGTGGCCATCGGCGGTATGGCGGAAAGTCCCGAAGGCCATCATGAATTCGCCCTGGTTGAAGGCGGCGCCGTACTCTTCTGGCCACCGCAGCAGGTCCGGCCGGTACAGGGGGTGCAGGCCTTCGTGGGCCAAACGCTTTTTCTCGAAAGGCGCCCCGGATATTTTGTCTTTCACGCGCTGCTGAATCTCGTGGTAGAGACTTTCCATGTATTCCGCCGTCCCCCGGCTGTAGGCGTAGGTGACGAGGGGCAGGCGCAATGACATGGCCTGCCGGTAGCTCATCGGCGCGGGAATAGCCTTCATCAGCTCGCAGATTTTAGCCCACAACACCCGGGAGCGGATATCATATTTGGTAGCCTCGATGAAACGTTCGTCGTCAAACTTGAGCTTGGTGCGTTTTTCAATCCACTCGATAACGTAGGAGAGCTGGGAAAGGAGATAATTACGGGTGTTGGCGGTATTTTTGGGCGGCGCCTCGATGACGAGCATGGGCAGGCCCAGTAAATCGGCGCATATCTGCCCTCCCTTATACTGCGCGTGGCAGCCCTGGGGCTGGAAAACAAAATCGGGCATCATCTGCTTGCCTGATGAACCCCCGAACGAGGTCCCGGCGTACACCTGCCCCAGATGCGCCGCGATGGCCCCGCAGACCGGGGTCAAACCGCTGCCTTCCGCCAGGTTAACGAACTTTACCAGTCCTTCCGACCCGGCTCCCTCCCGTGCGATTCGTGTGAAATCCGTACCGGGTGAAGGATTGCCGAAATTACCGAAACCGGCCAGCAGGGGAAGATATCCCCAGGCGAAACCGGTGACGCAGAGCCCGCCCTTGGTCTGGGCTTCAAAGGACAGCTTGTAACGCTCCCTCCGGAGCTCTTTCATCCGCATCCATACTTCGTCAGAAAAGGCCCTTGTCTCAAAATCCGGCTTTGTTTCCATATCATTACTTCCTTTGCTAACAGGTGATTAGCCTGGCTGTTATTTCATATGGCCGTGAGCATTTCCAGGAAAGCCTCGATGCGGGTACGGAATTGGCCCACGGGCACGGTGTAGTCCAGTTCGAGCTTGAGCATGGGGACGCCCTTTTCCTTGAAAAAAGATTCTACAGCCGGGTAGTCCAGGCCGTGGGCGTCGCATTGCCGCTGCATGGTGTAGATGGCCCCCTGGACTTTATAATCGTTGATGAGCCTGGCATAGTGGTTGAGCCGCCACCTTTCTGGCAAATCATGCAAAGGGCATGGTGGCTTGTCAACCAGCCGGGCGGCGATGGCAGCCAGCCGGTCATCTTCCGGGACAACCTCCGTCTGGTAATAGCGGTTGCCCGTGCAGTAATCGTCGATGACCACCCGGCCCCCCAGGGAATCGATGAACCGGATAAGTTCGATGTTATTGTTCACGCTGCCGAGGAGCATGAGCCTGGGGCCTTGCCGGGCTACACCGGCACGTTGCGGGATTTCTTTTATAGCTGCTTCGAGGAGGTGGTTGTGCTCTTCCCGGTCCATGAGCATCCCGGCCAGGGTTATTTCGGCCACCTCCGCCTCGGTCAGCGGCGGGGTGTCAGCTTGCATCGTGGCGGTAATTTTAGCCACCAGCTGGCGGTTCAGATTGTAGATATTTATTGCCCTGTCAATAGCCTCGCCGGTGATTGGCTTCCCCGTCCATTTCTCCAGCGATGCCTGGCACTCTACCAGCTCCCGGGCAAGGTACTCCTTGGCATACGGATTCTGCAGGCACATCGGCGAATGAATTTCATAACTATAGGCCACGGGTACGTGACGCTGCCAGTCCAGGAATACCTCCCGGGCGTGCGGGCAGCATTGTGAGAAAATGATACCATCAATGTAGTCGTAACGACCCTGGAGGGCCTGCGCGAAGCAATCGCGGGCAAAGGAGCAAAAGGCCGCCTGAAAGATGTACGGCCGGGTGATATTCTCCGGTTCGTTGGTCCCCAGGAGGCGGACCGGAAGGATACCGGCAGCATAAATCAGTTCTTCCGGCAGGTTCGAGCACAGCGCCCCGATGACTCTGCCGCCCGTTTTCGATTTCCAGTCTCGCGCGGACTGGTGGGGATTCGTCACGATAGCGTGAAATTCATCGAAAATACTCATATCATCCCCTCCGGGAACGGCCTGAAAACAGCCTCTTCATTCCCTAAGAAATTCATATTAATTATCCGCGTTAACCTCTCCGTCCCTGGTAAAAAGTAAACACGCCACAAAATGCCCTGGACTCACTTCTTTCATCGCCGGGGCGGTCTGCGAACAAATCGGCATGGCGCTGGCGCACCGCGGGTGAAAGGCGCAACCGCCGGGAGGATTAATGGGACTGGGCACCTCACCGGGGAGGATATTCCTGGTCCTCTTGGCATCCGGGTTATCGGGCAGGCTGGCAGCCAGCAGGGCCTTGGTGTAGGGGTGCAGCGGGTTACGGCTTAACTCCCGGCTGGTGGTGTTTTCCACGATTTTTCCCAGGTACATCACGCTGATCCGGTGGCTCATGTATTTGACCGTGGCCAGGTCATGGGCGATAAATAGGTAGCTGATACCCATATTGTTTTGCAGGTCTTTGAGGATGTTCATCAATTGCGCGCGGATGGAAACATCCTGCGAAGATACCGGCTCGTCAAGGATAATAAGACGTGGATTGGATACCAGTGCCCTGGCGATGGCAATCCTCTGCCTTTGCCCGCCGCTGAATTCATGGGGGTATTTACGGGCATCGTTGGGGTCCAGGCCGGCCGCCAGCAGCGCTGCCTCCACCCTGTTCCTGACATCTTTTTTATCGGTTTTCACGCCGGTGGTAATCGGCTCGCTGATGATGCTGCCAACGTGCATTCTCGGGTCCAGCGAGGAAAGGGGATTTTGAAAGACCGCCTGGACACTGTGGCGGTATCGCTTGAGGTCTTCTCCGGAAAAACCCCGCAGGTCCTTACCTTTGAATTCGATAAGACCATCGGTCGGTGGCTCCAGCAGAAGCACGAGCTTGCTTAAAGTGGTCTTGCCACAGCCTGATTCGCCGAGCAGTCCGAGAGTCTCCCCGTCGCCGATACGTATATCCACCCCGTCAACGGCTTTGATCCACCCCAGTGTCTTGGCAAAGAGGAGTCCCTTGGTCACCGGGTAATATTTTTTAACGCCCTTGGTCTCCAGTATCGTTTCCATTATTGCTGTCCCTGTGCTTGCCAGCATCTGGCATAATGGTCCGGTCCTACCTGTCTCAAAGGAGGCACTTCGCGGTGGCAGCCCTCGTTGGTCTGGGAACAACGCGGTGCAAAGCTGCACCCCTCGGGCACCCTGTCGAGCCTGGGCGGCTGTCCCTTGATGGAGACCAGTCTTTCGGTCTCCTTCTCCAGTTTGGGGACTGCCTTGAGTAGAGCTGCGGTGTACGGATGGACCGGCCGGAAGAAAATGTCCCTTACCGGGGCGGTTTCCACCACCTTGCCGGCGTACATCACGGCCACGCGGTCGCACATCGAAGCTACAATCCCGAAATCATGGGTAATGAATATCAACGACATCCCGAATTCATCCTGAAGGTCTTTGAGGAGTTGCAGGTATTGTGCCTGGATGGTCACATCCAGAGAAGTGGTTGGTTCGTCAGCAATCAGCAAACGCGGGTGACAGGAGATGGATATGGCGCCAACAACCCGCTGCTTCATGCCCCCGCTCATCTGGTGGGGATAATCGCGGAGGCGTGCCTCGGGAGAGGGTATCTTCACGCGTTTGAGCATGTCAATGATTCTCGATGCGAGGTCTATCTTTTTAACTCGGGTATGCGTGGTGATGGCCTCGCCTATCTGGTCGCCGATATTGAACACCGGATTCAAGGACGCCATCGGGTCCTGCAAAATCATGGATATTTTTCTCCCGCGGAGCTTTTGCACCTGCTTTTCCGTCATCTTTAAAATATCTTCACCCTCGAAGAGGATTTGCCCGCCCACGATGTTACCGGCGGGCCGGGGCAATAATCTCAATATGGAAAGCGAGGCCACGGTCTTGCCGCACCCTGATTCACCCACAATGCCCAGGGTCTCATTTTCATCAACGTGAAAACTGACTCCATCCACAGCTTTGACCGTAGAGTACGGTGTAATAAAATAAGATTTCAGGTCAATTACATCTAGCAACCGTTTCCCCAAAATTTCCTCCACAAGCTTTTTTCTAACGCCGGTGTATCAACGGGTTAAGCCAGTCGTTGAGCGCATCCCCCAGCAGGTTAAAGGTCAGCACGGTTAAAGCGATGGCAATGCCCGGAATGATACAGAGCCACCAGGCGGTAACGATGTATGACCTGCCTTCGGACACCATCGAACCCCAGTCGGCGGTGGGCGGCGGGATACCGACACCCAGAAAACTCAACGAGGCCTCGACGATAACAATCGTACCTACCTGAAGGGTCGCCAGGATAATAATCGGACTGACGACGTTCGGGAATATATGGCGCGTCATGATACTTGCCCGGGAGCAGCCGGCAATCTTGGCCAGGGCAATAAAATCGAACTCTTTGACCTTTAGTGTCTCGGCCCTGGCCATCCTGGCGTAGCCGGCCCAGAGTGTAAAGCTGATTATCATGACCAGTATCTGAAAACTCGGCCCGAAGATAGCCCCCAGGAGCAGGGCCAGCAGTATGGCCGGCAGTGAAAAAACCAGGTCTACCGCTCTCATGATGATGATGTCGGCCCAGCCGCCGATATAGCCGGCGATGATGCCCAGGAGGGTCCCCAGGGTGCCGGCGATGATGACCACCAGGGCGCATACCGAGAGCGTCGTCCTGGCGCCGAAGATGATACGGCTTAATATGTCCCTGCCGAGCGTGTCGGTTCCCAGGGGGAAATCAGACCTGCCGCCTTCCTGCCAGACCGGCGGTAGCAGGCGGTTGTCCAGCACGCCGACATTGGGGTCGTGAGGCGCGACCCATGGCGCCAGTAGCGCCGTCAGTATTAATATCAGTCCGATAATGCTGAATATTATAACTGTCGGGCTAAGGCGTATTTTCCTACCTTTTACGTTCTTTTCATTTAATTGTATGTCGCTCATAGGCTATTCTCGGGCCTGTTATATCATTCGTTCTTTTTCTTGAGCCGTTTTTTACGTATATCTGATACGAGGGTCGACATAGGCGTACAATATATCAACAACTAGGTTCGCGGTAACGAACATAAAGGTGATGAAAAGTACCACCGCCTGAATCATGGGGAAATCCCGGGTGGAGACCGCTTCCCAGGCCAGGCGGCCCAGTCCCGGCCAGGCGAATATCGTCTCGATAACCACCACCCCGGTCATCAGTCCTGTCAGCAGCGTACCGAGAAATGTCAGCACCGGTATCAGGCTGTTGCTGAAGGCGTGCTTCCAGATGACCAACCTTTCGTCCAGCCCCTTGATTCTGGCCAGCTTAACGTACTCCCCGCTCAAGACATCCAGCATGCTAGAACGCGTCAGGCGGACGATGCCCGCTAAGGATATTCCGCTTAAAGCTACCGCCGGCAAAATTATCTGCTTGAAGCTGCCGTAACCGGAGGTGGGCAGCAGGCGGAATTGCACGCTGATAACGTACATCAGGACGATACCGACCCAGAAAGCCGGCATGGACTGTCCCAGCATCGCCAGCACCCTGCCTGCGGTGTCCAGAAACGACCCACGGCGCACAGCGGAAATTACCCCTATCGGTATGCCGATGATAATACTCAAGAGCATGGCGGCGACAGCCAGTTGAAAAGAAGCCGGTATCCTCTCCACGATCTGGTCCACCACCGGACGGCGCGCGCCCCGGATTGACCTGCCGAGGTCTCCCTGCAGCGCCTTTTTCAAGAAGATGGCGTATTGAACCGGTATTGGTTTGTCCAGCCCTAGTTCCCTGGTTACCAGCTCGACATCTTCCTTGGTGGCGAGGTCACCCAGCAACAGGGGTACCGGGTCGCCGCTCAATCTTCCCAGAAGGAAGACGATAATGCTCATCAGGAAGATGGTTATAATCGCCTGAATAATACGTTTGATAAGATATCGCTGCATTTCCTTATTTCATCGAGTTCAGAAACCCGGTACGTTTACTCTCAAACGTCTCCTATAAATTATAAATACATCACGTGTTATCAGCTATGCTTCAATAGCATGTGCAATTTATAGAAAATACCAGCTAGCACGGTCCTGGCGGAACAGAGGCATTATCCCGATATAACCTGACTATTACCTCTGTTCCGCCCAACGTTCTGATTAGACCGATGGCACTTTATCTTACGGCTGATAACCTTTATACTTCAACAGTCCGAAGTTATCCAACCGGTGTCCAATATTCTATTTAAGCCGCTTATCATTATCACTATTGCGCTTTGGTAATCTGGTCGAAGTTCGTGGGATAGTTGGTGATAGTCGGCCAGCTCCCGATTACCGGGTTGACGGCGTAGGGTTCCTCGGCGCTGATCAGGAAGATAAAAACAGCCTCGTCGGTAAGGTAGTCATAGATATCTTTTAATAACGCGAGCCTCTTGGCGGAGTCCGGCTCACTAAGGGCCGCGTCCGACATCTTATCGAGCTCCGGCGTGGTAAATATCGCGAACACGCTTTTATCCGTATAAGCCGCCGTCAGACCGCCCGGGTCGTCCAGAGCAATGGGTGCCCCATAGGTGTGGGTCCAGAACATGTTCTGGGCTTTCGCTCCGGTCCAGGATGCCCTGATAGTGGGATAGTCGGTCGGTATTATTTTTACATTAATACCTACGGCTTCCCAATAGGTAGCAACCGCCAATCCGATATCAGGGAGTTGCGCGCCTGGATTTCTGGCACAGGTGTAAAAAGTTACATCGAAACCATTGGGATAGCCTGCATCGGCTAACATTTGCTTTGCCTTAGCTTCGTTGTAGGGGTATGCCGGTGCTGCCTGGTCGACGAAATTGTGTGGATTGAAGTTGGACCTGGCCGCGCCGTGGAAAATGTTCCTGGCAATAGCGTCTTTATCGACAGCGTAGTTCAGGGCCTGGCGGACTTCCTTTTTAGCCCAGGGGGCCGTTGGGTTATAACGAACAGGGTCGGTCTCCACCAGGCCGCCCATTAAGATTCTCGGCGCCCAGGAGTCTTTCTGGGCGAGGATGTTGAATTTTGAGGCCTTGACCGTATTGACGGAGTCCAGGCTGATGGGGGCCATATCGGCCTCGCCGACTTTCAGCATCGCCACCCGGGTTGATTCCTCCGGTACGCCGTAAAAGATAATATCCTTAAATTCCGGGGTGACGCGCCAGTGGTTTTCCACGCCGGGAACGGTGGTTACTTTAATCGATACGCCGCGTTTATGTTCGGCCAGGGTATAGGCGCCGGTCCCGATGGGGTGAGAATCAGCCCTTTCATCACCCACCTGCTCAACGTACTTCTTACAGACGATATGGTTGGAAATGGTATTGGAAAGCCTGTTCCAGAACGTAAAGTCGGCGGTGTTAAGTTTAAAGACGGCCGTATATTTATCAGGGGTTTCGACGGTAAGATCAAAGGAGCGGAAAGTTGATGCTTGGGCTGCCTTGGAAGCAGGTTCAATTTGTCGTTCGAAAGTGTACTTGACGTCCGCGGATGTCAATTCGCCCCAGTTTTCATGGAATTGAATGCCTTCCCGCAGCTTGATGGTCCAGGTCTTGCCGTCAGGCGTCATTTCCCAGGACTTTGCCAGACCGGGCAGGGGCAGTTTGGTGGCGGGGTCCAAGTAAAGCAGGTACTCGAAAATTGTATCGATGTAGAATTTCCGCCCTGAAGCACCGTTCCAGGGCAGGAAAGTCTCGTCCTCCAGACCGGGCATGGCTACCTTTAAAACACCGGTGGGGGACTTCTTCGCCGCGGTAGGGGCGGTAGTGGTTGCCGGCGTCGTCTTCGGAGTGGTGGCCGTGGGTGTGGTGGTCGCCGCTGGTGTGGTGGTTACGACTGGTTTCGTGGTGGTTGCCGGAGCGGTCGTTGTCTCGGTTGTTTTACAGGAACCGACCAGGAGCATGAAGACCGTCATCAGGATTAAGGCAAGACTACAGGCAAGGACTAACTTGTTTCTCTTCATTCAAACGCCTCCTTTTAATTGGTTAATCATGAGGTTTTAAACGCGGGATAATCACTATCTCGCCTGGCTCTCGTCTGAATCTCTTCGTCTTACCCCCTTTCCCGCGGTAATTTTCACAGCGTCTTTTAAACTCTTACATATCGTCAGATTACTTTTTCTTCTTTAAACTGCGTAATATCATCCCAACTGTACCCCCCAAGCTCCTGAAGCACCTCCTCGGTATGCTGGCCGAACTCCGGCGCCGGGCTCTGGACACCCGCCGGTGTAGTGTGGAATTTTACCGGACATCCTACCGTTTTTATTCTTCCGAGTGAAGGCTGCTCGTATTCCACGACGTATTTGTTATCCAGAATCTGCGGGTCATCGGCCACATCCAGTCCCTCGTTGATGGGAGAAAACATGATGCGATGATATTTGCCCACGATTTCCACCCACTCGTCGCGCGGTTTGGTAGCAAAGACTTGGTCTAAAATATCTATCAATTCCCGGCAGTTTTTCGCCCTGGCCGGGGTGCTTTCGAACTTCGGGTCCTTTTCAAGATTTTCGATGCCGGCGGCCTTACAAAAATCCGGCCATACCCTGTCCGTGGCCAGGATGCAGAAACTGATCCATTTGCCGTCCTTACATTTGTAATGATTGGCGAGGGGATTGCTGACTGATTTCCTGTCTTCCCGAAGGAGTTCCTTCTTGTAAAAAAAGGTGTTGGTCAGTCTGACATGCTGGAGCGCGACCATGGAGCCGGTGATGGAAATATCGATTTCCTGGCCGATTCCCAGCCTTTCCCGGGCCAGCAGCGCCGCTAATATGCCGTCAACGGCGATAATTGAAGTCATATGGTCGGCCATGGCCCCGCCCACTGCCGCCGGTTCCCCGAGGAGCGCCGTCTGGTTGGTCATGAAGCCGGAACGTGCCTGGCCCACATAGTCATTGCCGCGGCGCCAGTTGTCCGGCCCGTCAGGGCCAAGGCTGGATATATTGGCGTAAATTATCTTGGGATTGTATTGGGAAATCGTCTTGTAATCTAAATTCGCACGGTCACGCACGGACTGCCTGAAGTTCTGCAGAAAAACATCGCACTTTTGCACGAGCCGGTATATTATTTCCTTGCCTTTAGGTGTGGTGACGTCTACGGTGATGCACTTTTTATTACGGTTCACGCCGGTATACATGAATTCTCTCTCGGCGGTGGTGCGTCCCGTCGCCATCCCTTCCAGCCGCGTGATGCCGCGGCTGGGGTCGCCGACGACGGGTTGTTCGATCTTGATTACTTCCGCGCCCATATCTCCGAGCATCATGGTTGCCCCCGGGCCCGCCAGCCATATTGCCCACTCTAAAATACGGATACCATCTAAAGGTTTAGCCATTGTATCATGCCTTTCTAAAAATGATTTTTTACTGTGGTATTTGTCTTGTTATTTCTCTTGTTCACGGATGTCCCGCTTTTAAAGGTTGAATCCGTCAATGAACAAGAAGTGAGAAATGAAATTCACTACATCATATACTATATAGAATATGATGTCAATATCGATATTAAATGTTTTTTCATTTTCGGTGAAGGAAATGGGATACATTAAAGATATAAAGTAAGGAATACTTGAGAATTTGTTGCTGTTTTATAAGAAAGCTGGTTAGTGGCTTAAACGCGCCCGGCGCTTTGAATCAGATAGTTGCCAGTAAATATCACCGGTCCGGTGTCAGAACTGCGCTCAAGCCGTTTGGTATTCTGTCCGGGCGATGATTTCATCCTGTATTACTTTACCCAGCCCCGTAAAGTAGGCGCTGTAACCGGCCACCCTGACAATCAGGTCGCGGTGTTTTTCTGGATGCTGCTGGGCGTCCAGAAGCGTCACCCTGTCAACGATGTTGAATTGGACATGCTTGCCGCCAAGTTCAAAATAGGTACTGATTAAAATGGCGAGCTTACGCCTGTCCTCTTCCGTCCCGAGTGCGGATGTATGGAATTTCATGTTCAGCAGTGTTGCCTGGAGGGTACTCTGGTCAATTTTCGAGGCGCTTTTCATGACCGCCGTCGGGCCGCGTACGTCTTGGCCCTGTACCGGCGACATACCGCCGTCGGCCAGGAACGTACCGGAATATCTGCCGTCGGGGGTGGCGCCTGTTTGGGCTCCCCCGGGCCACTGCGCCGAGATGGAAATAGCCGAGGGTTTATGTGTCCCGCCTACTATCGTGGGGAAATTTGCGGTAATTTCTGAAAAATACCTGTAAAGCTCGGCAGCCAGAGAGTCCGCGTAATCATCGTCGTTTCCGTACTTGGGTGCTGCCATAAAGGCTTTCCTCATCGCCTCGTAGCCTGCCCAGTTGGCGTGCAGAGCGGCCTGTAGTTCTCTCATGGTGTATTTCCGCTCTTCGAAGATGAGCTTTTTGACCGCCGCGAGGGAATCGACCACATTGACCATGCCCACGGTGTTGAGCACCGCGCCATTCTCGAAGGGATAGGTACGGTCGAGAAGGCTCCGTCCCACCCTGACAGGGTCATCCAGCAGAGCGGTACGCACCGGGTCGGGGAAGATATCGGCATGAGCGCTCATCCAGATGTTATTATACTCGGCGTTCAATTGCAGGAAGTAAGACAGCTGTTGTTTAAAGGCGTTCACGAGTTCGTCGAAAGATTGAAAGGTCTCCGAATCTCCCGTTTTCGGGCCGAGTTGCCTTCCTGTTTTCGGGTCCACGCCGTTGTTCAGGGTGATATCCAGCACCATCGGCGTGATGAACATGGCAAAGGCGCTGATGCGGGATTTCCCCGGGATACTGGCGTCAAGGCAGCCGCCCAGGGCGTAATTCCTTGCGTCTTCGAGCGGGACTCCCTGACGGCACAGATAACTGATATACGAATTATCACCAACAAAAGCAGGCAGGCCGATTCCGGTCTGAAGTACTTCGATACTTTTAAGTAACAGCGCCTCGGGTGTTTTTTCGTGCACTCTCACGGTGATGGTGTGATGGGGCGTGGGACAGCGCCGCGCCGCTTCCAGGATAAGGTAGGAAAGCTCATTGGTGGCGTCCTGCCCGTCACGCGTCTGACCGCCGATAACACAGTTATGCCATTTGGCTTTGCCGGCATCTTTCTGTCGGTTCTCCTTGCCCGATATTCTGTTCAACTCCATGTCCTTGATGCGGAGGCACTGCAGCAGCTCAAGTGCTTCCTCATCGGAGATAAGTCCCTGCTCTATATCCCTTTTGTAATAGGGATAGAGATATTGGTCCATTCTGCCCATCCCCGCCACCGTGGAAGGGTTAATCATCAGGAAGGCAAACCAGAAAGACTGGATGGCTTCACGGAAAGTGCGCGCCGGATTGGCCGGCACCTGCCGGCACGTGGCGGCGATTATCTCCAGTTCTTTTTTACGTGCCGGGTCCTTTTCCCTTATCGCCGTCTGTGCCGCGAGTATGGCGAACCTGCTGGCGAAACGGACGACGGCGTTGAGTGAAATAATCAGGGCATTAAGAAAATGTCCCTTTTCTACCGAGCCGGTATTCAGGAACGTGAGTTTTTGAAGTTCCTTCTCTGCCTCATTGATGATATCGAGCAGGCCGTGCTGGAGCACTTTCTCGTAATCTTCAACGTTATTGTAAAAGCCCGGGCCGAGTCCCATGCCGCTCTCGGCGTAGCCGCCGCCGCTCCCTTCCGCTTTGCTTTTCCAGGGCGCCAGCACCATGCCCGTTTGCATGAAGGGCCAGAGCCTTTCATCATCAAAAGAATGGCCTATCCTGGCAACGAGGCTCTTTCCTCTCCAGTATTCGTTGATAGCTTCAGCCTCTCTTAAATCGCGGTCGTTGATTAACCACCCCTCCTCTTTCAGGGCGTTTATTTCATCCTCCGGCCAGGGCCCGTAATTAAACTCCATCTCGACACCCAGGTAGGTGCTGGCCCCGTTGCCGACGATGAGTTCGCCCTCCCTGATGAAAATGGTGATGTTGTCCAGGGAATGAGCCAGGGCTTTAGCTCTTCTAAGAATCTCCGGTTCACCCTCGGTCTGCCGGAACACCTCCGTCATCAGCCGCGCCTTTTCAATGCAGACGGGATATTTTTCGACCCGGAGCCCTGCCTTCAGTTTTTCAATCCGTGTTGTGCTCATCATAACTTCACCATACTTCTATCGTCAGTAAAAAGGTGCTTCAAGGCAATTATACAATTATGTAGCAAGAGAATGATAACGGTTCTGCCTGTTATCGCCCCATGTGGTTCTTTTTGAAGCTAAGCGGGGAAAGGGTAGAGTCGAACTCCCACTGAAACACGATATATCCTAAAATGGCTTTCTGAGTTTGTTTCCGTGTCTAGCTTACTTTAGCTATGTATCCCCTCTTTTTACGATATTATACCTGGTATTGTTTACGGGGCAGGTCACTCGGGGTCTCGGGGTATGTAAAGGTATTGCAAACTGATAAATGGTGGTATAATCTACTACAACTTTACCTTGTGAGGAGTGAAAATGAAGATATCCAAAATAGAATGCTTCCCGCTTAGCTTGGTTTACCCACCGCCCAGAAAGCGTACCGGCAAAGTCGTCCTGATAAAAATACATACCGACGAGGGTATCGTGGGGGTGGCCGAATGCGGAGATTTAATCAATACTTCGTACGACCAGGACATCGTGATGCTCATAATCAAAAGCTGGGAGCCTGTCCTGATCGGGGCCAATCCCTTCGATAAAGAGCTTATCCTGGCTAAAATCAACCATCTTATCCATAACGTTACCGGCGGTCTGTCTTTCCCCAACGTGGTGGCACTGATCGACTTCGCTTTATGGGACCTGGTGGGAAAGGCGTTGAACCAGCCCATTTACCAGCTCCTGGGGGGAAAAGCCTGTGACAAGCTGGCTGTCGATTACGTGATTGGCGACGTCGCCAACCTGTCACCCGCAGAGATAGCTAAAAAGGTAGAAAGGATTCTGGACAACGGCATCCGGACCGTTTGTCTCAAGGTGGGAGGTTTCTGGGGCAGCGATTTCGAACGCGATATCCTGAATGTGAAGACCGTTAGAAAAGCCATCGGCGACCGCGAAGACGTACACCTGTGCATCGATGCCAACGGGGCCATGGATTACACCAAATCGCTGGAGCTAATCCGCCGCCTGGAGGACTGTAACCTGTACAAGTTCGAGCAGCCCACGTTTTCGTGGGACGTGGATGGCCTGGCGCGTTTACGCAAGAGTACCAAAGTCGCTATCTGCCCGCATGAGAGCAGTACCACGGTTTCTGCCCTGATGGAGGTCATTAAAAAAGACGCCGGCGACTTCGCAGGCACCAAGCTTGCCTGGGCGGGCGGTATCTCCGAGGGGGTGAAGTGGGGAGCCGTCGCCAAAGCGGCTGACCTAGGTGTGTATTGCGGCTCTATGAACGGGCCTTATGAGGCGGTGTTCCAGGCACAATGGCTGGCTTCAGACGCCTGGTACGGTAAACTTGCCCATGCCAATTTCTTTCCTATGATGTTCCATGATACCTTTGATACTACCCGCGACCTACAACGGGAAGATATCGTCGTCAGACCTATGGCCTACAAGGATGGCTACTTCTATCCGCCTGATGGGCCAGGCGTAGGTCTGGAGCTGAATGAAAAGGCCCTCCCTAATTTCATTACGCCGGGAATGAGCCCCATCACGATTGGGGGGAAATAGCACACCTTCGACTGTACAGGACCTTATTCAACTAAAAAGAATAAGCGACTACAAAACGCCGGGAGGTGTCAGGTTCCGGCGCCAGAGGCTATTCTGACTGTGACTTAAGAAGTGGTATCATTATTGGGGGCAGGTCAGAAAAAGGAAGGCTATTAATATGACAAACGATTTATTTGAAGACCGTCATGAGGCCGGTCATCACCAGAAAAAAGCGCAGGCAGGATTGGACAAAACTGTATATAAATCACTTGGCCTTATGGGCTTGATGGGTGGTGGAGGACCTTGCGCCGTGGATGTCAGGAACGGAAAGATACTGAGAGTCAGGCCATTACATTTCGACTCTAAATATACCCGCGAGCATATCGAAGTCTTTAAGTTTAAAAGGAACGGCAAGGTCTTCGAGCCGTTGCTGAAATCTTTGCCTTACCCGATTGCGCTGGCCTACAAGAAACGGTCTTATTCCCCTAACCGTATCAAATACCCGCTCCAGCGCATTGACTGGGACCCGGCCGGAGACAGGCATGCCGAGAACCGTGGTATAAGCAAATATAAAAGAATATCCTGGGATGAAGCTGCCTCCATCATCGCCGGGGAAATCAGGAGGATTCAAAGGCAGTACGGTACGGCGGCCATCCTGGCCCAGGCGGACGGCCATGCAGAGTGCAAGAGTGTCCATGCCCCTCACGGTTGTCAAACACTCCTCCTCAGTAAAATCGGGGAATATACGCAGCAGGTAAGGAACCCGGATAGCTGGGAAGGCTGGTACTGGGGCTCGATGCACGTATGGGGCGATGGTGACGTCGGTTTGATGAACCCGAGTTTGAACACGGCCAAAGACTGCACCGAACACTCGGAAATGCTGCTTTTTTGGGGATGTGACCCGGAAACGACGCCCGGCGGGGCCGGTTCACAGTCAGCCTCCGCTTTATGCTTTTTCTGGTCGCAGGTGGGCATCAAACAGGTTTATATCTGCCCCGATTTAAACTACGGTGCCGCCGTCCATGCCGATAAATGGATACCGGTGCTGCCCAATACGGACGCGGCCATGCAATTGGCGATAATCTACACGTGGCTTACCGAGGGCACCTATGACAAAGAATACATAAAAACTCACACGGTGGGGCTGGAAAAAGTAGCCGATTATGTCCTGGGCAGGGAAGACGGTATACCCAAAACTCCGGCCTGGGCATCGGCGAAGTGTGGCGTCCCGGAGTGGACGATAAAAGCCCTGGCCAGGGAGTTTGCCTCTAAAACAACTTCGATTATGCATGTGCTCGGCGGCTCATTTATTAGAGGTCCCTATTCCACCGAGCCTGCCCGGCTGGAATCCATCTTGCTGGGCATGCAGGGGTTGGGGAAACCGGGCGTCCACCAGTGCGCTAACGTCGGCACTCTGCCCAGGACTTCCTGGATGTCGCGAACTTCCCTGCATATACATAATCTGGCGTCTCAAGCCGCCCGGGACGCTGCTAATAACCGTATTCTCCGTCCGCACCTGGCTACCCGCAACGTCTTCACCAAGCAGCAACTCCCCAAGACGCTCATTCAAGAAGCCATCCTCAATCCTCCCGTCAGTTTTTGGGGCAACGGTGCCATCGATTCTCCGCGCGAAGACCAATTTAAAAAGTACACTTATCCCCTCCGCAGTGAAGAGGGAGGGTCGGAAATACACATGATATGGACTGACACCCCTTGCCGCACCACCTGCTGGAATAACGGCAACAGGACTATCGAAGCCCTGAGAAGTCCCAAGATTGAATGTATCGTGGCCCAGCACCCCTGGCTGGAAAACGACTGCCTGCTGGCGGATATTATCCTGCCCACCAACACTACCATGGAAGTAGAAGATATTATGGCTAACACCCGGGGTAATATACCCTGCGCGGCAGTCACTTACCAGGAAAAGGCGATTGAACCTATCGGAGAATCCAAGAGCGACTATGAAGCAGTCCTGGAAGTAGCCAAGAAGCTGGATCTATATGATAAAGTGACAGGTGGTAAGACTGCGGAAGAGTGGATTAAGGATGTTTTTGATACCAATATGGCCAATTTTGTAAGCTGGGAAGAACTAAGAGAAAAGGGGTATTATCCTTTCCCGGCGGCCAGGGACTGGGAAGATGACCCGCCTGGCCTGAGAAAATTTTATGAAGACCCTGTAAAAAATCCCCTGTCCACGCCAAGCGGAAAACTGGAGTTTTACTCCGCGAGAATAGCACAGGTTTTTCCCGATGACCCTGAAAGACCACCGGTTCCCAGATGGATTGAAAAGGGGATTACTCATGATGAGAGGCTTTCCAGTGAAAGAGCCAGGATGTTTCCTTTGCTCCTGATGTCCAATCATGGTAGGTGGAGGGTGCATGCTCAATGTGATGATATATCTTGGACCAGGGAAGCTCCCACCTGCAAAGTCAAAGGTTGGGATGGCTACATGTATGAGCCACTCTGGATTAACCCGAAGGACGCGGAAACAAGAAGCATTAAGACTGGAGATATTGTTAAAATCTACAATGAAAGAGGCACGGTGCTTGGTGGAGCCTATGTAACTGAGAGACTGATGCCAGGGGTTGCCTATATTGACCATGGGGCGAGGTGTGATTGGATTATTCCGGGAAAGCTGGACCGAGGAGGCGCTATTAACTTGATTTCTCCATGCGGAATTATTTCCCAGCATGCTGGTGGAGAAGCTACCAGCGCCTACCTTGTGGAGGTGGAAAAAGTAAGCATGCAGCAAATGGATGAGTGGAAGAGGCAATATACCGATGCATTTGAAAGACAGTATAACCCGGCGTCCGGGTTGCAGTTTAACGCCTGGGTCGAAGGAGGAATAGACTAATTTTAATAAGGTGGACGATATGTCGCAACGCAAGGCAGCCATGACTGAAGGGCAACGCTTGGCCGCTGTATTAAACCGGGAAAAGCCAGACAGGGTCCCTAACTGGCCTTTTTTTGATTTAACCGGTTTTTCTGCCGTATACCACCAGCGTCCTGTTGCGGCTGCGTACCTTGACCCCCGGGAGTCGCTGGATATGCAGCGCGCCGTCTGCCGGGACTTCCAATGGATATGCAGCCCCTTCTTCGCACTCTTTGGTGCTAACGAGTTCGGCGGTGAGGTGAAATTACCGGATAGCCAGTATGCGCAGGCCCCGACCATTACCCGTTTCCCTGTGGAAAAGGAAGAAGACGTCCGGAAGCTAAAGATACCGGATATCAAGAATTCGCCCAGCGTCGCCAGGGAGATTGAGTTCTATCAAATAGCGTCTAAAGAGCGCTTTGACAACGAGCCGTTCCGGGTTTATCTACCAAGCATCGAACCTTTTGGCTTTGTTGGCAAGTTATGCCGGCTGGAACTGCTAGCCAGGTGGATGCTCCGGAAACCGGAGATCGTCCTGGAGTTATTGCAGTTCGCTGATAGCTATCTAGCAGAGATGATAAAACACTGGCGCGATATCTTCGGCACGGAAGACGTTATCGCCAGGAGCGGCGGTGTAATATCGAGTAACCAGCTAATCTCCCCGCGACTGTTCGAGCGGTTCGTGTTTCCTTTCCTGAAGGAGAGCCACCGGAAAGTGCTGGAAATGGGCTATCGGCACATCTACTGCCATATCTGTGGTGACCATAACATGAATATGAAGTATTGGGCGCAGGTCCCTATGGGGGACCCCGGAATAGTAAGTATCGGCCATGAGGTGGAACTGGAAACGGCAGCGCAATATTTCCCCGACGACATCATCCTGGGCAACCTGGAGCCATCAATCCTGCAGACGGGCACAGCGGATGAGGTCTATGAAGCCACCAGGAAGGTGGTTGAAAAAGGAAAAAGGTTGTCTGGTGGCTATATCTTCTCATTGGGTTGCCAGTTTCCTCCGAGGGCTAGCCTGGATAACGCCCGCGCCATGAACCAGGCCATTGAGGATTACGGGTGGTACGATAAGGTCTGATTAATGGATAAAGGTGGTAAAGAGAATGGCTAGCGAAGCAAGGAAACAAGAACTGATAAAGTCAATTTACCACGCGGTCATTGACATGGATGAAGCGAAAACACGCAAGCTCTGCCTGGAGGCTCTTGATGAGGGGATTGACGCTTACCATACCGTAACTCATGGGCTAACAGCGGCGATGGACAGGGTGGGTGTGCTCTACGCCGAAAGAACATATTTTGTCCCGGAGCTTTTGCTGTGCTCGGATGCGCTTTACGCAGGACTGGAGGTGTTACGCCCGTACCTCAAGATAAACGAACTGGCCACCAGGAGGCAGATTATCATCGGCACCGTTGAAGGCGATATCCATGATATCGGCAAGAACCTGGTGAAGATAATGTTCGAGGCCGCCGGCTGGGAGGTGCGCGACTTGGGGAGGGATGTCGCTTTACCAAGATTCCTCGAGGAATATAAAAAGCAACGCGCCGATATCATCGCCATTTCTGCCCTGATGACGACGAGCATGCTGGCCATGCCCAGAGTAATCAAGATGGTCAGGGCGGAGTACCCGGATGTAGCCATCATGGTTGGCGGCGCTCCCCTGACCAGGGAGATAGCTACAAGTTATGGAGCCGACGGCTACGCCGAGAATGCCGGGACAGCCGTGCCCGAAGCGCAAACGATGCTGGCAAGGCTGGGTAAATGAAACGGGATAAAATGACACCGAAGGAAAGGTTGACAGCCTTCAGGAAGGGAGAAGCGACAGACCGCGTACCGTTTTTGTCTTTCACCCTCGGTTTTTGCGCCAGGAATGTCGGCTATCCGGTATCGGCCATCTACGCCGACCCGGAGAAAAGCTTTCGCGCGCAGCTGCGGACCAGGGAGCAGTACGGCTGTGACAGCGAGCCTTTTTTTGGTTACGCCTCTTACGGGGGCTGGGAGTTCGGTGGAGAAATTGAGCTACCCGACGGGGAATACGAACAGGCACCATCCCACGGACGGTTCGCCGTTAATGACGCGACGGATGTAGAGAAGCTTCAAAGGCCCGACGTGGCAACGGCGGGCATGCTGCCACTGGCGATGCAATTCTCACGGATACAGGAAAAAAACGGCATCGGGCCCTCGGTAGTCGTCGGCGGGCCTTTAACTATCTCGGCAAATATCTGCCCGGTAGCCACACTATGCCGATGGATGGTAAAAAAGCCAGAGCTGGTGCAAAGACTCCTTCGGCTGGCTACCGATCATATCCTGGATATCGCACGCTACTGGATAAAGAGCTTCGGCAGGGGCCGGGTAGGAATGCAGATATGGGAGCCGGTGGCAACAAATGACCTCATTTCCCCCAAGCAATTCGAAAATCTGGTATTACCTTATCAGGTTGAACTACATGAAAAGCTATTGAAAATGGGCATCCTCTATATTCTCTGCCATATCTGCGGGGAACAGATATTAAACCTTCCCGCCTGGGCAAGCGTACCGATGGATAATGGCATCGTCAGCGTCGGTCAAGAAATCGATATAGATACGGCGATAAAATACTTTGGGGACAGGTGTGCTATTGCCGGTAATATTGAGCCGGCGTTACTTCAGACCGGGACGCCCGATGAAATCTGCGAACTCTGCCGGAGGGCCATCGAAAAGGGAAAGCGTGCCCCGCACGGCTATGCCCTGATGCCAGGGTGCGAAGTGCCGGTGAATACCCCGCCCGATAACCTTTACGCGATGAAAAAGGCTGTTAGCGAATTTGGCTGGTATGAATAAGGTCTCTGATTGCCGTCCATCTGAAGGGTAAAATCAGAAACAGGTTTGATAACCGACTTAAAGGTTCTTTGATTCTTTACGCTCACCCCCGCCAGAAAAAATATAATCCCTGACAAAGTTAATTCATGATAATTTTTCTACCCGTTTCAAGATAATGAGCGCAGGTCGGGTCGGCCCGGGATATCGCTCTGATATCTTCCCCTTTGCCGTTTCAATGGGTGCGTTGATATCACCAAACCTAAGGGCCCCGGTCGGGCAGTGGACAGCGCAAAAAGGTTCCGAACCGAGTCCGGTACAATAATCGCATTTCTGCATCTTACCATCCTGCCCGAATTGTGGCATACCGTAAGGGCAGGCGGTGAAGCACTCTTTACAGCCGTTGCATTTTTCATCGTCGACCAGCACCAGTCCGTCTTCAGATCGTTTATAGATGGCTCCGGTAGGACAGATACTCATACACGCCGGCTCGGCACAATGCATGCAGGATATCGACAAAAAAGTCCTTTTTACCTCGGGAAACTCACCTTGCCATGCTTCCTGGGTCTTTCGCCAGTAGAGTCCGGCTTCAATGTTACGCGCACTTTTGCAGGCTGCCTCACAGGTACGACAGCGGACACACCTGCTCTGGTCATAAATAAAACCTAGTTGGACCGGCATATCTTCAATCATGTTGGAATTATTCATGCGGATAGTTTCATGACCTCAACAAGAGTCTGTTTTGGCATCGCCGTAACGACCGGGTCAAATGCCTTTTCAGGGTCAGTGGTGTACAGCAAGTTCGTATTAGCGCCTCCATCGAGTAGATCATAACCCGACAATCCGAGTTCATCACAACCCTGCCACCAGCCGTGAAGACCCATAACAACTTTAGGGTTTATACCGGGGAATAGTACTGCCTTGGCCTTAATCCGGCCATGGGGAGACTCTACGGTAGTCCAATCGCCGTTTTCAATACCACGTTCTTTAGCCGTATCGGGATGTATGTATATCCAGGGGTCCGGCTCCAACTCACGCAGCAGGGGGATATTACGCAACCAGCCGTGATTATATACATCAGATGTGTGAGTATCGAAAAAAACGAGGGGATATTTTGTCAGGAGTTCGGGCGTGCTGGATGGTCCTTCCGGAGGGGCTGTCCATTCAGGTAGTGGATTAAACCCGTTTTCCTCAAAACCTGTATTAAATATAGCGACTTTACCCTGCGGGAGATAAGGGGCTTTAGAAAGCCGGGGACTGGGAGTGGCGAATGTCTTTTCATATTTCTCAAAGACCATCGGTCCCGGTTCGTAGATGATTCCGGTGGGGTATTTTCTCAATTCCTCCATTGTCATGCCGAAGTTTTCCAGCTGGTAATTCATGCACGCTATTATGTCGCCGTTCCAGAAGTCATCCCCGTAACCCATCTTTATGGCGAGGTCGAGCCAGAATTGAAAGTCAGATTTATAATTTCCCAGGGGCTCGATAACCTTATTTCTGGCCATTATCCAGTTCTTGGTAACCTCAAAGGGATGGTCGCATTCATACATACTGGTAACAGGAATGACAACGTCTGCCCATGGCATTGATGCGTTCTCCATAACGTCGATGACTACAAAGAAATCAAGTTTTTTCAGGGCTTCGATGACTCTCGGGGTCCCGCGGGTGATTACGGTGGGTTGAGTTCCAGGAGCGATGATTGTTTTCACAGGGTACGGCTTTTCGGTGAGGACACTGTCAAGACAACGGAAATAGGCGGAAGAGGTGCCTTCGGTGAATGGCTGGAAACAACTTGCTATCTCCGGGCCGACAAGATTGTCTACCCACTGTTGAGTATATTTTTCCCGGATGTGGACAGGTTTTAGTACTGGCATGGTTCCCGGAACGGGAATAACGTTTCCGCCAGGCCTATCGAGATTGCCGGTGATGGCGATCAACGTCGCGATGGCACGTACAGCATTGTTTGAATTTACCGTCTGATCAAAGGCATTGCCAACCCGGATACAGGCTGATTTTGCACTGCCGTACATCCGGCTTACTTCACGTATCCGGGCTGCCGGAATTCCGGTTATGGGAGCGGCCCATTCCGGGGTATACTTCTGGACATGGCTTTTAAGTTGATCAAAACCATAACACCACTTGGTTACAAAATTTTTATCATATAGTTCCTCGGTAATAATGACGTTTAACATCGCCAGGGCCAAAGCCGCATCCGTTCCCGGTATAACCGGAATCCAGACATCCGCCTTGGCGGCGTCTGGCTGTAGCGCGGGTTTGATTACGATCAATTTGGCACCCTGCTCCCGGGCATTCAAAATTCGGTAGAAATCTCCTCGTGGAGTTCCGGAGTAAGCGGGGTTTGCTCCCCAAATGATGATCAAGTCAGTATTATCATAATCTTCTGTGAGCCGTGGCGCGCCCAGGGTATAGGCAAATCCGAAGGCGCGCTGGATCGCGCAGATACCGCTATGGCCATAGTTTGGACTTCCATGTACCATGAGGAACCGGTAAAGATAATCGCTGTAGGTTCGCCTCTGGGGGGAAAGAATTGCCAGAGTTTTCGGTCCATATATTTCCTTCTGTTCGAGAAGCTTCCCAGAAATGATATCGATAGCTTCGTCCCAATCAATTCTCTTGAATTTTCCTTTCCCTTTTTCACCTGCCCTCTTTAATGGGTACCTCAATCGCTGTGGAGAATATAACCATTGGGCTGATGCAAATGCCTTGGCGCACAGTTTCCCTCGATTGATGGGAGATTCCTTCATTCCTTCGATTCTAACGAGTCTTCCATCCTTAACATAACAATTAATGCCACACCCCGCACTGGGACCGCATAGCGAACAAAATGTCCGTATTAATTGTTCTTTAGAATTTGATTTCATTACTATCTCTTAGTGAGTAATCATTATCAATTTTATCATTTATTCCGTTATTATACGAAATCAAAGTTACTTGCGGTCGTTCATAAATAAGATTGTTGTTCAAGGAACCGAGGGCAAGATCTGCTATAAGCCGCCGGTGCCGCCGAAATGGCAAGAAAACGATGAGTTTTCAGTTCTGCCTATTGAACCCCCGAGTGGGGAAGGGGGGACTCGAACCCCCACGCATTGCTGCACTGGATCCTAAGTCCAGCCCGTCTGCCAGTTCCGGCACTCCCCCGCGGTAGAAATGCCGCCGTCACCCCGCGACCGCCCTACCGTAATATAGCATTTTAACCAACCTGCCACAAGTAAAATATTTTCATCTGCCTCTTGCAAAGGGCATAAATCTCTGATAGTATTGACGTACATAGATGTTCTAAGTAATGTTAGACCGAGGTGATTGGCGTGGTACAGAGACGTGACTTGATGAAAAGTAGTTCCGACTCCCTCCTGCTTTCGCTGCTGGACAGGCAGCCGATGTATGGCTATAAAATCGTGAAAGAGCTCGATGAGAGAAGCCAGGGGTATTTTAAATTCAAAGAGGGCACGCTCTATCCAGCCCTCCACCGGCTGGAAAAGTCGGGCCTGATAACGGGCCGATGGCAGGCCGTGCCTAACGGTCGGCAGCGGCGTTATTATTATATTACTCCCAGAGGAAGGGCTAAGCTGGCCATGGAAAAGTCACAGTGGCAGGACTTCCTGGAGGCAGTGAAACTGATATTGGAGCCACACCCTTCAAGTCCCTGAAAGGTGCAGGTGATGACACCGGAGCTGATTCAATATCTGGAGAGCATAAAATTTAGATCGAGGCTCGATCCCTCCGAGGAAAAAGGGATAATGAGCGAGCTTGAGGCCCACCTCGAGGATAAGCTCAAGGAACTGACTGAATCCGGCCTTAACAGGGAAGAGGCGATGAAGGCCTGCCTGGGGCAGATGGGTGGTGCCGGGCTCATCGCCCGCCGGATATACGAAGCCTACAGCCAGGGAAGCTGGACACAGGTATTGCTGGCATCTATGCCTCACCTGCTTTTCGGTTTATTATTTGTACTTAACTGGTGGCATTACCCTGGCTGGCTGACGCTGGTGTTGCTACTCACCCTCGCTACGACGGTTTACGGCTGGTGGCATGGGAAACCTGCCTGGGTCTTCTCGTGGCTGGGCTACACCCTGCTGCCGGTGCTGATGCTTGGTATCATGCTGCTTTACCTGCCCAGGCTATGGTCGCTGTTGACGTTGCTTATCTATTTCCCTCTGGCGTTATGGTGGCTTTTCCGGCTTATTATTCAAACCACCAAGAGGGATTGGCTTTTCAGTTCGTTGATGTTGCTTCCTCTACCCATCATCATCGGGTGGTTCCTGGCGGTATCTCCCGAAGGGAAATTCACGGAAACCAGCCTGCAACGCCTTAATTCCTTTGCCCCCTGGATAGGGATCAGCTTCATCGCCCTGGCGCTTACCATCGCGGTTTTTCTCCGTTTACGCCAGCGTACCCTGCGCGTTGGGTTGCTAGCGGCGTCGGGGCTGCTGACGCTGACCCTCGTGGTCTATTACACGACGGGCCGGCTCAATACGTTCACCTTTTTAGGGCTGGTGCTGGTTATGTGGGGCGTGCTGCTGGTGCCTCCGCTTCTGGAACGTTACGTAAGAGGTGGCGAACAGATATCCAGCCGGAGTGCACCTGATGACAGGTATAGAGATTATCTGGATAGTAGCACCGAGGGCCTATGCCGACGACAAAAGTAGCTATCATGACGGACAGTCTGGCCTGCCTTACCAGAGAACTGGCGGCGCAGTATGAAATAGAGATTATCCCTATTAATTTTTATGCCGGCGGTAAAATATACCGAGACTGGGTAGATATCACCCCGTCCGAGGCCTACCAGCTGTTCCTGAAGGACCCCGATTCCTTTAAATCTTCGGCAGCTTCACCCGAAGCCTGCCTGCAAGCTTATCGTACTGTCAGTCAGCGAGCCTCTCAAATCTTCTGCGTCACCGTTTCCTCCAGACTAAGTATGATGAATGAAGCTGCCAATAAAGCCAGAGAAATCGCCCGGACCGAGATGCCCGGGACGATTATTGAGGTCATGGACTCCAACTCGGCCACTCCCTCGGAAGGGATGATAGTCCTGGCCGCCGCCCGCGCTGCCGCCGCTGGTAAAGACCTGCCTGAAGTCATCCAGGCAGCCGAGAAGGTGAAGGCTAGGGTCGGCGTCCTCATACTGCTGGATACGATACGCCATGTTTACCGCTCCGGGCGCGTCCCCAAGATCGCCTCACTGGTGGGCTCGGCGCTTAACATCAAGCCTATCCTGACCGTCTCCGGGGCGGTGCATTTCAGCGGTATGGTGCGCAGCCGGAAGCAGGGCATCGAGCGGATGCTGCAGATGATGAGAAACAGAGTGGGTGACCGTCCGGTGCATGCGGCGGTGACCCATGCCTACGCCTTGGATGAAGCGGAAAAATTGAAGGAGCGTATTGCCGCCGAGTTTAACTGCTCCGAGCTCTGGCTTTCCGAGTTCAGTCCGGTGATGGGCTACGCCTGCGGTACCGGGACGGTCGGTGTGGCTTTTTACCCTGAAGAATAAAAAGGGAGACGCATGGTCTGGCAAATCGTGGCGGCTATTATTATCGGGTATTTACTGGGTTCCATCCCCTTCGCCTATATCATTACCCGTTTGAAATTGGGGATTGATGTTCGGGAGAAGGGCAGCGGCAATGTCGGCGCCCTGGCCGTCTGGCGTGAGGTCGGGCCCTTCTACGGCGTTGTCGGCCTGGCTGCTGATATGGGTAAAGGTGTCCTGACCGTTTACACGGCAAAGTGGCTGGGGCTGGAGACAATCTGGGTTTGCGTTGCCGGGTTTGCCGCTGTGGTCGGACATAACTGGCCGGTCTTCCTGGGTTTTCGGGGAGGCAAGGGGGCTGCCACCATCATGGGTGTGCTCCTGGCACTGATGCCCGTCCAGTTTGCCATCGGTCTGGGTCTCGCCGTTCTGGCTATCGTCCCCACCAGCAACGTCAGGCTGGGCATGATAGGCCTGGCCTGTATCCCGCTGATTGCTTGGCTCTTTCATAAAGATATGATATATATTTATTACTCGCTTTTTCTTATCCTTTTCCTGGCGGTCTATACCCTCATCGGCTTAAAGGGGGAGATAGCCCGGGCGGGAGAGAAAAAGCCTGTCATCGTCGATAAAAAATATAATTTCTGGCAGACCAAAAAAGATGGATAACCGGGACCGATGAATAAGGTAGCTATCGTCACCGATACCACTGCCTGCGTGCCACCTGAATACGTGGCCGATCTTGGCATCGAAGTTGTGCCGGTGCAGCTTATCATCGAAGAGAAAACATACCGTGATGGGATAGACATTTCTCCGGCCGAGTTCTATGCCCTATTGCGCAAGGCCAAAAAAACGCCTACCACTTCCAGTTCCTCACCGGCGCCGTATTTAGACGCGTTCTATAAGGCCAGCGAGCGGGCGTCGGGCATCCTCTGTCTCACCGAGCCGGCTAAATTCAGTGCCATGTACGCCTCGGCGCGGGTAGCCAGAGAAACAGCACTGAAAACCCTTAAAGATGTAGCAATTGAGGTAATGGATTGTACCACCGCCGCCGCCGGGCAGGGGCTGGTGGTGATAGCCGCCGCCCGGGCCGGTATAATGGGTAAAACGCTGGAAGAAGTCAAGAAGACTGCGGGGGAAGTCATGTCCCGGGTAAACCTTTACGCCACTCTGGACACCCTGCAATATCTGGCCAGAAGCGGGCGTGTCCCGCAGGCCGCCGCGCTGGTCAACTCGATATTGAGCATCAAACCAATCTTCACCCTCGACCATGCTGACCCGCACACCGTGGCCCTGCCGCGGACGATGCAGAGTGCCATGGACCGCATGATGAAACTGATGCACAAGGCGGCGGTGACGGGACAAAAATTGCACGTGGCGGTGATGCATGCCGATGCTTTAAAGCAGGCCGCCGCCTTAAAAGAACGAATCACCTCCCGGTTCGATTGCCGGGAGGTGATTATTACCGAGTTCACGCCGGTCATGGGGGTGCATACCGGTCCGGGGCTAATCGGCGTGGCTTTCTATGGCGAGGCGCTGGAAGTCTAGGACCGGCGGGTTTTTCCGGATGCGCCGAGGACTTAAAATAGCCTGGCGGTTTAATAGCTGGTTGACTAACTGGCTGCCGTATTAGTCCGGTCCCGGTAGACTCTGTCGAGGAGCGCCCTGATTTCCCGGAGCCTTTCTGTCTCCCGGGCTATGTTACCCAGGCGCTGGCTGGCCCACTTTTCGATTACCGAATCGGCCACCCCGAGAGCTCTTGCCGTGTTCACGGTCTCGTCGGTCACTTTCCTGGAAAAATTGGTAGACTCTTCGAGACGTGCCTGGACTCCACAGGCGATAGCCTCCATTTTGTCAAAAAGTGAATGCCTGCGGGTGTTGATGTTCGGTCTGCAGACTACCGTGTCAACCTGCTTTGTTCTCGTCTGCATCATAAATCACCTCTCTTTCCTGGCCTTTCACTTTAATTTGGCGCGGTCCTTTAACCCGGGTATTGAATGTATCAAAGTATACAAATTTAACATATCCTTTTCTTAACTTAATAATAATGATGCGTAATTACAGATAAATCACAAAATCGGTAAAAGAAGTCACAAAAAAGTCACAAGACAGGTTTTTCACACCTGTTTTTTAATTTTAATTAAAGCTTGACGTAGCTGTTACGTTGTTTGATAATATACGATATCCTCACTGAAATGGGGGACGGAATATGACTGAACCCAGGATACCGGAATTTGGTGTCAAGCACCTGTCCCGCTCCGGTCATGAACCGGAAACCGGCATCGTCGTGAAGACCAAGGTCTGGCTGGAGAAAGACGGCAAGCTTTTAATGGGATGGGGGAGGGCAACGCTGCTGGAGCGTATTGACCAGCTCGGTTCGATATCTGCGGCCGCCAAATCGATGAAGCTGGCTTACCGCAACGCCTGGCTCTGGGTGGAAGCGATGAACCGGCTGGCCAATATCCCCCTGGTGGAAAAAGCCACCGGCGGGGCGCACGGGGGTTACGCGCGTTTGACCGATGAGGGGCGGAGAATCGTCCGGGAATACCTGGAACGGCGGGCCCGCGTCCACGAAATGCTCAAGAAGAAAATATAGAATAACGGGTGTTCTTCTTTCAGAGGCCGCGTTACCTGCCGTCAAAATATCTTCGCTTTAACGTAACTTTTTTATACGCGGGACGTATTATATAGTGGAAACGCAATACCAAAAGGAGAGTGTGATGAGAAAGATTGTACTGGGAGTGTTGCTGGTTATCCTGCTGGCCGGGACTTTCGCCTGTTCACAGACGTCTGAATCCGTCAGGACCATGGTCCCCGCGACAACAACTACCGCGTATGCAGGCAAAGGAGTGCCGCCGCCGGTAGTCGTCACGCAGGCACCGGCTCCGGTAGCACAGGAAGATTCAGCCTACTATAATGCCAGCCAGTCCGCCGCAACCGACCGCATGATAATCCGCAACGGCTATCTGCAACTGGTGGTTGACGATGTGAACGCCGCCATGGCGCAGATTACCAGCCTCGCCGGTACTTACGGCGGTTTCGTGGTAAACTCGAACGTCCAGGAGAACCAGAACCGGTTGGTCGGAACTATCAGCATCAGGGTGCTCTCGGAGCATTTCAATGACGTCCTGACGGCGCTACGCGCCATGGCCGTGGAGGTGAGGTCGGAAAGCACCTCCGGCCAGGACGTGACCGAGGAATATACTGACCTGACTGCCAAGCTGCGCAATCTTGAGGCCGCCGAGGCACAGCTGCTCAAGCTCATGGAGCAGGCGGGTCAGGTGACCGATATCCTCGAAGTACAGCGCGAGCTCGTCAAGACGCGCGGTGAAATTGAGCAGACCAAGGGACGCATGCAGTACCTGGAGCAGAGCTCGGACCTGGCGTTCATTCAGGTCACCCTGGAGCAGTCCAAGCTCACCGTCGAGTTCACGGCCAATACCCGGAACGTCAGGGAAGGGGAAAAAGTCCAGTTTACACCCACCGTCTCCGGCGGCTTTTCACCCTACAGTTACGAGTGGGACTTCGGCGACGGCCAGACCAGCACCGAGGAAAGGCCGGCCCACGCCTACCGGCAAGATGGCGTCTACTCCGTTTCCCTGAAAGTCACTGACGACCGCGGCAACATAGCTCCATATAATAAAGACAAATACGTCACCGTCCTCTCCGGTTGGGAAGCCGGCAATACCGCCCGAAGTGCCTGGAACGGGTTCGTCGGTTTTGTGCATTTCTTTGTCAACCTCGTTGTCTGGGTGGGCATCTTCAGCCCCTTATGGATTGCGATTTTGGTAATTCTCTACTTCGCCTGGTGGCGCCGGCGGAAAAAGGATAACAAATAGCAGGGCAAATCATTGAAAGCAGGAGGGGGGCCGGCCGGCCCCCCTTTTCATTTCAGTTCGCCTCTCGACTCACTACTTCTTAACGTAAGGGTTATCGCGGCGTTCGTCGCCGATGGTCGTTTCCCGGCCGTGACCCGGGTAAATGATGGTCTCGTCCGGCAGCACCATCAAACGGGACTGGATGCTGGCCAGCAACTGCGGGCGACTGCTCCCGGGCATGAGCGTGGTCCCGATGCCGCGGCGGAAGATGGTATCACCGGTGAAGACCATGTTACCGGCCAGGAGGCAGATGCTGCCGGGCGTATGGCCCGGGGTATGGATTACGGTAAAAGGCAAGCCGCCGCAGTCGATAACGTCCCCTTCACGCAGGAGGCGGTCCGGCGGGTGGGGGGTCTTGTAGGAGATGCCGAACTGTGAGCTGAAAGAGCCGCGTCCTTCCAGGAAATCGGCGTCTTCGATGTGGATGGCCACCTGCGCGCCGGTACGGTCCTGGATATCGTACAGGGCGGCGATATGGTCGGAATGGCCGTGCGTCAGGACGATGGTTTTTATCGCCAGCCTGGAATCGGTGATGGCCTGGAGGATTTCCCGCTCGTTACCGCCGGGGTCGATAACCATGCCCTCGCCTGAAGATTCCCGGCCGACGATGTAACAATTGGCTGACAGATATCCCACCACCAGCCTTTTGATAATTAAAGTATCAGCCATTCCCATTATTTATGGTTATCCCGGGATTAAAGCTACTCAAGAAGTAATAATTGCCTTTCCATTCTAAAAGACCGGCAATTTACGGTTAAACCGGGGTGTGTAACTGATATTTCCAAAATAGCAGAGTCAGGAAAATTGTGCAAGTCAGGATGGTAACCCCGTCATCTTGGCAGGACTTGTCCCGTACAACGATACGGGGCCAGCATGACATAATGATATAGCTTCGATTTATCGATATATAATGCTAAGCCCTGACGAGCAAGAGTGGGGAGTTGCCTGCCAGGAGGACTTTCTGGGCGACGCTTCCCAGCGGCCAGAGACTGCCAATGTTATGATTATGCGTGCACATGGCTACCAGGTCGCAGGCGGACTCGTCGGCCAGGTCGATGATATGGTCGGCGGGGGAACCAGCTCTGATTTCATATTTCGAGGTGATACCCTTTTCCGCCAGCCGCTCGCACCAGTCCTGGAGGTAGGTTTCCACTTCAGACAGCGAATGGTTCATCCGGGGCAGCACCCTTAGCAGGGAAATCTCCATCTGAAGATTGGACGCTAAAGTGGTTATCACGGGCATCACTGCCTCGCTCTCCATTGAACCGTCCAGCGGCAGGAGGGCCTTTTTGAAAATACGCTTGGCGCGCACGTCCGGGTGGGCACCTTTAGCCCGGATAAGCAGCAGCGGCTGTCTCGTGGTTGACCTGACGACCTTATCAGCCACGCTGCCTACCGCCCAGCGGCTGATACCGGAACGACCGTGCGTGGCCATGACCACCAGGCATAGGTGCCCTCTATCAATATAGTCCAGGATTCCCTGGGCGGCATTGCCCATGCGGGTGGCTGTGCACACTGTACATTTGGGGTGTCCGTTGCCGTGAGCATATTTCTCGACCTGATGGATGGTGAGGTCGACAATCTTTTCCATGTAAGTATAGTTATTACGGTATTCCTCGGTTTCCTCCGAAGGCAGCACCGATAGCAGCACCATCTCGGAGCCTATCTTGCCGGCTATTTCTTCGGCGTAGGGCAGGGCTACCTCGGCCAACGGCGAGCCATCCAGGGGGACGACTATTTTTCTATATATCATATCCAGCTTCTCAAATAATTCGGTGTAACATTTTTATCGGGAGATGATGGAGATGGGTTGCCTTGTATAAGAGCGTTGCAACAGGGAGTTCATTCGCGCCAGGAGCTCCAGGGGGCCGAAGGATTTTCTTAGAAAGTAATCAGCGCCGGAGTTGATAGCCCTGACACAGGTTTCCGTGCTGGCATTCAGGCTGATGACGATGAGAGGAATATAGGTCAGGTTTCGTATTCTTTCGCAAATCGTCCAGCTTTCCACGGCGGGACTTTCCAGCAGGATAATGATATCGTACGCCTGCTGCCCGAGTTTTAACAGGCCCGTATCCACGTTGTGTTCCAGGTCGACTTCGTAGCCGAGTTTAGACAGGAGGCCGGGAATTAAAAGAAGCGACCTGGCATTGTTGATAAATAATACTTTTTTACCCATTCTTACATTTCAATGTAATCTATCCGGCCTGCCGGTGAAAAGCAAAAAAACCTCTATTTTGTTTAAGGGTTTGCCCCCATTATGCAGAATAAAGGATATCCACCAGAAGAAATGCTGACTGGTACGGATGCTAGATGCGAGGGTAACCGTTACATTAGTACTATACGGTGAGGATAATAAAACGGCCGCAAGGGTAATTTTTTTATATGCAGGAAAAACAGGTAGCCGGCTTTTTTCTGGAAATTTGGGTGGTTGTGGTTATACTGGGTCTGCTGGCGGCCATAACGCTTCCCAATGTCGGCAAGATGCTGGGTAAAAGCAGGGACGTATCCGCGGAGATGGAATTACAGAACGTCCAGACGGCCGTGACCGAAATGCTGTGCGATAGCGAAGCCGGTACACTGGAACCGGTTGGCCCCACCGGTAACTTGAGCGAGGTACATACCTGTGATATTCCGCCGCTGTATCTATCTGACTATTTGCTGGATGGCGGCGATGGCCCGGACGAACTGGTCTGCACTTACAGCTTTACTGCCGATGGCACGGTAGACCAGATGGAACCTTAAATATTTCTCCTCTTCGGGTGGATTACAGATAATCCTCCGGGATGTTAATAACCCCTCTTCCGGCTTATCACGTTTATCAGTTTTTTCCCTGTAAGGTAGCGTTTGAGGTTTTCGCAGAATAAGGCCGTGGCGTGCATCAGATAGTTATCCTGGTTCCCGGAGACATGAGGGGTGAGAACGATGTTATCGAAGTCCCAGAGGCGACTGGTGGGAGGGAGGGGCTCGACGACGGTGACGTCCAGGCCGGCCCCGGCGATCCATTTTTCTTCGAGGGCTCTAATCAGAGCATCTTCATTGATAATGCCGCCCCGGCTGATATTTATCAGGTAGGCAGTCCTCTTCATTGCCTGCAACTCTTTTTCTCCAATCAGCTTGCTGGTCTTGGGTGTGAGGGGCACGCAGGATACCACGAAATCGCTCTCGGCGAGCAATTGGTTTAGCTGACTTACCGGCAGCATCTTATCTACGTTCCTGACGGGTCTTATCCCCCTGATCTCATCTACGGCCAGCACCCTCATACCGAAGGCCTTGGCCAGGCGCGCTACTTCCCGCCCGATATGCCCCAGCGCAATGATGCCCACGGTGCTGCCGTGAAGCAGCCGCGGCGTGAATCTTTGCCACTGTCGTTTTTGCTTCATCCGGAAGCTCTGCGCCGTATCTTTGGCGAAGAAGAGCATCGTCCCGATGACGTACTCGCTGATGGGCGTAGCGTGGATGCCGCTGACCCCGGTGATGATTACCCGGCTCTGCCAGATTTCGCTCCGGGCTATGCCGTCGGCCCCGGCGGACATCAGTTGCACCCATTTCAGATTGGGTGCCCGTTTCAGGAGGTCGTGGGGCGGGGCAAACCCCACGATTATTTCAGTCTTGGCCAGCAGCGCGTCCAGTTTCTTTGTAGATTCCACCTCGCCCCGCAGTTCGGCGGCCACCAGGCCGGAGGCGTCCGTGACCCTGACGGACGGGTCGACCTGTCTTATCTTCTCCAGAAGCCTATCGTCTATCCGCGGAGTAGCCACACGGACCGGGGAAATAACGACAATTATATTCAACGTTTTCATAGGGGTGCCTCTCCTTTTTCAGCCCCGGCGTTTATTTACCCAGCACAATACCGGCCGGGTCTATCTCCTGGCGCAATAGCCGCAAATCTTCGGGGGCCGGCTCGGGGCTTCTTTCAATCTGGTCAGGGATGATAATATCGAAACTGCTGTTCTCCCTGACTTCATCCAGGCTGGCGCCGGGATGCAGTGATAGAAGTTTTAGCTTTTTCGTTTTCTCATCGAAACTATAGACCCCCAGCTGGGTGATTACCCGGTACGGCCCGGAACCACGGGGCAGTCCGGCCCTTTCCCGGCTACCCGGCCCATCCAGATAGCCGGGGGTGGTCAGGAAATCAACCTTGTCCACAAAAGTCCTTTTCGACTGGTTGGCGATGATAATGATGAGCCTCTGGGAGAAAGAGCCGGCATCATTGGCACCGCCGCTGCCGGGCAGGCGTACCGTCGGCAGGTCATGGTCACCGATAACGGTGGTATTGATGTTTCCGTAAACGTCTATCTGGGCGGCCCCCAGAAAGCCGTAATCGGCGTAGCCTGCCTGGGAGAGCGACATCACGTCGTGCATGGTCGAGGCGCAGACGCCCTTGTAAAAAGTCCGGGACTCGCCTACTGATATGGGCAGTTCGGGTAACAGGGGCCCAATGCCGCCGGCTTCAAATAATATCAACAGACGGGGTGCGTGTGTCTTCTGGGCCAGCATGGACGCAATGATAGGCAGCCCGGTACCTACGAAGACGGACTTTTCATCTTCCAGAACGCCGGCCCCGAGGAATGCCAGGTACTCCCTTAAATTATAAGTATTTTCTACTGAACCTTTTTTTGCCATGAGTTACAACCCCTTTCTGATGGTCTAAGCCGTTTTCCGCCACGGTGCCGTCATCGGTTCCCGTAGAAACTCCCGTTTCTTCAGATAGTTCAGCTTCCTGATGCCGCCGCAAAGCTGTAAATATTCTTCGAAGTCCGCGACGCCGAAAACATATTTGTCCAGGTACTCGGCGATACCCTCATCCGTCTTGGAAAGATCCAGCCACTTGGCGATATGTTCCTCGTCATAGTAATACATCACGGGCATCTCGCAGGGGTGAGAGCCGAAGGGGACTTCGACCACCGCGTCCACGACGAAAAACGGAATGACCGTCTTCCAGGGCTCTCTCCGGATGACTTCATTATCCACTATCTGTTCGGTTGTGATTATCAGGCGCCGCGCGCATCTCGCCAGTTCGAAGTCTTCGACCAGCGTACCATCCACCTGGGCGTTACCGTACATATCGCAGCGGTGGACATGGATGAAGGCGATGTCCGGGTAGGCCGCCGGAATGATATTGACCGGTTTGCCGGTGAACGGATCCTGGATGACTTTGCAGGAGCTGTATTTAATGGTATCGGTCCCGAGCATATTGCGGCCGGGTACAAAGGATAGCCCCATCATCGCGGCCAGCCATCGCCACTGGTAGCCGGCGTTTGAGGTCTCGGCCACTACTTTGCACCGGCCCGTTTGCACCATCCGGCGCGAGGCCGGGGACAGGCCCCGGAGTTCATGGCCGAAGGAATACGCGGCCTCGACCCGGTTGACGCAGCCCGAACCCACCAGGATATCCAGGTCGTGGACCGCCGTCTTCCCGGCCAGTATCAGATTCTTCTTTTTCTGCCGGATTATTTCGTAGACGATGGCCATTGATATTCTGACGTGCCCGAAGCCACCGCTGGCCGTGAAATCGCCGTCATGAACGAATTTGGCCACGGCCTCCGCGGCCGACATCGTCTTGTCCTTCAAGGCGCGGGACTTATTTTTCATGACCCATTCGCGGGCATCATCAGGGTCATGCCAGCCAACTAACTCACCCTGGCCTTCGTACAGGATATCCGTCATAATCTAACTCCTTTCGCCTGTCTCCGATAAAAGAACTTTGTCCCTGTAATATTTTCAGGATAAAGTATACAACACATTTTACCATCTGGATTTGCCAATGGCTAATCGGTATAAATTCAGTTTACTGGCGAATAGTGAATAACGGGCGGGCACTTACGCACCGGAGACGGCAGGTGTAAGTTGGCATCTTGCGTCGCATAAATAACAAGAAATTACGCATCGCCGATAATATTTTTGAAATTATTGGCAATACACGATAATATTTTAAAAATTATATTGATATGCGATTATTGTAGGATATTTAGCTTGCATTTTCAATGACGTGATGCTATCATTTTAGGGATTTGCCTACCAGGTAAATCCATCGGGCAAGCCTTCCTTTCTGGTCTCAATCGTAATACCGAGGTGTGAAAAATGCCGGAAAAAGAAAGAACGGTGGTGAAAGGACTCTCCGGGGCAGGTGTCACCGAAGATTCCAACTGCGTCCAGGTCGACATCAGGGACGGGAAAATCATCAGAATCAGGCCTTTTCACTTCAACTGGAAATACGACCGCAAGCCCTGGAAGATAAAGGCCCGCGGCCAGGTCTTTGAAGCCAGCATGAAGACGTTGATACCCCCCTTTACCCTGGCCTACAAGAACCGCGTCCATTCCCCCAACCGCACCCTCTACCCCCTCAAGCGCGTTGACTGGGACCCCAGCGGCGAGCGCAACCCGCAGAACCGCGGCCAGAGCAGGTACGTGCGTATTTCCTGGGATGAGGCCACCAGCATTATCGCCGGTGAAATTAAAAGGATCCAGAAAAAATACGGCCATACGGCCATTCTCCTGCAGGCGGACGGACACGGAGAGACCAAGGTGGTGCACGCCGCCCACGGCTGCAGCCGCAGGCTGCTTTCGCTGATGGGCGGTTACACCTGGCAGACCCGCAACTCGGACAGCTGGGAAGGCTGGTACTGGGGTGCCAAGCATGTCTGGGGCTGCGAGCCGGTTGGCAAGGCGGCCTACCAGTCTAATATTGTCCCGGATATCGCCGAGCATACCAATATGCTGCTTTTTATCGGCTGTGACCCGGAGACCACCACCTGGGGCTGGGGCGGGCAGACGGTCAGCCGCCTGTGCTACTGGTTCTCCGACCTGGGCATCAAGCAGGTCTATGTCTGCCCGGACCTGAACTACGGCGCCGCCGTCCACGCCGATAAGTGGATTCCGATACTGCCCAACACCGATGCCGCCCTGTACCTGGCCATCGCCTATCTCTGGCTGACACAGGGTACCTATGATAAAGAATACGTCAAGACCCACGTCGTCGGCTTTGAAAAGTTCGAGGCCTATGTTCTGGGGGAAGAAGACGGCGTACCCAAGACGCCCACCTGGGCCTCGGCAAAAACCGGCGTACCCACGCGGATTATCAAGGCCCTAGCTAAAGCCTGGGCTGCCGGAGCGACCACCACCGTGCATGCTAATGGCGGTAACCTGGCCCGGGCGCCTTACTGCACGGAGAACATGCGCCTCGAGGTGTGCCTGCTGGGCATGCAGGGCCTGGGTAAACCGGGGCGCCACATGTTCACCACCATCGAGTGGGGCCTCTTCGGCAATATGGACCCGCCGGAGTGGACCTTCGGCAAGACGATCCCGGTCCCGCGCCATATGGTCTATCCCAACCTGGTGCCGGCCAACCGCGGCTTCGCCGTGGTGGGTGACGACCTGCCAGCCCAGATTATCTCCAAGGTGATGATTACCGAGGCCCTGAATAATCCCCCCATTTCCTGGTACGGCACCACGCTCTGCCGCCAGCTCACGGAAAACCAGTTCGTGCAATACAAATATCCGGTGGACGGTTGCTCCGAGATTCACATGATTTGGACGGACACGCCGGCCCTGATGACCTGCTGGAACGATTCTAATTATACCGCCAAAGGCTACCGGAACCCCAAGATTGAATTCATGCTGGCGCAGCACCCCTGGATAGAAAACGACTGTCAGTTCGCCGATATTATCCTGCCGGTGACCACCAAGTTCGAGATTGATGACATCGGTATTGATAACTTTACCGCCGAGTTCGGCACCCTCTATCTCGACCAGAAATGCATCGAGCCCCGCGGCGAGTCACGCAGCGATTATGAGGTGGTCTGCGCCATTGCCGAGAAACTGGGCCTGCTGGAAGAATACACCGGCGGTAAGACTATCGACGAATGGATTAAACACGGCTTCGATAACTGCGGCGTCAAGCACCTGGTATCCTGGGAAGAGTTCAAAGAGAAGGGCCACTTCGTCATCCCCAACGACCCGGACTGGGAGAAGTACGATATCGGCTTGAGAAAATTCGCCGAAGACCCGGAGAACAACCCCATTTCCACGCCGACCGGTAAGCTGGAATACTATTCACAGCGGCTGGCTGACCACTTCCCGGACGATAAGGAAAGGCCGCCCCTCCCCCGCTGGATTGAGCGGGGCGAGAGCCACGACGAGCGGCTCTCCGGCGACCGGGCGAAAAAATATCCCTTCCTCTGCTGCTCCAACCACCCCCGCTGGCGCGTCCACTCCCAGCACGACGATATGCAGTGGCTCCGGGAAATCCCCACCTGCAAGATAAAGGGGCCGGACGGCTACGCCTACCAGACGATGTGGATTAACCCCGCCGATGCCGCTAGAAAAGGCATTAAGACCGGCGATGTCGTCAAAGTGTTTAACGACAGGGGAGGCGTGCTCCTCGGCGCCTATGTCAACGAAAGGATTAGGCCCGGCGTTATCTACGTCGACCACGGCGCCAGGTACGACCCCATCGTTCCGGGCGAGCTGGACAGGGGCGGGGCCATCAACACCATTACCCCCCGTAAGACTGTCTCGAAGAACGCTACCGGCATGGTCTCCGGCGGTTTCCTGCTGGACGTGGAGCGCGTTAACCTGGACGAAATGCAAAGGCAGTACCCGGAGGCTTTCAACCGGCCTTATCATCGCGGTTCCGGCCTGACACTGGAAAGAATGTTCGCTGAAAAACAGTGATTTTCAGGTAATCGGTATATCGTAAAAAAAGAGACCAAAAAGTATAATTATCTGGGAGGAGAGCAAATGCCGGAACAGGTTTTTATACAGTGCACGGTCGGCGGCCCCGTCAAGGTATACGTTAAAGATGGTAAAATAACCAAGATGCGCCCTATAATCTTTGATGATAAGACGGACGCGCCGTCCTGGGTCATCAACGCCCGGGGACGCAAATTCACCCCGCCCCGTAAGACCACCCTCCAGACCTATGAAGTCCCGGAGAGGACCCGGGTCTACGCCGAGAACCGGATTAAATACCCGCTCCGGCGTAAGCATTTCGACCCCAAAGGCGAGCGCCATCCGGAGCTGCGTGGCAAGGACGAGTATGTCCGCATCTCCTGGGACGAGGCGCTGGACATCGTCGCCGGTGAAATCAAGCGTATCCGGCAGACCTACGGCCCGGCGGCCATCACGGCCATGACCTCCTCCCATCATAACTGGGGCTTCCTCCATTATAAACTCGGCCCGCTGGGGCGCTTCTTCAATATCCTGGGCTATACCTGCCTGTTCGATAACCCGGACAGCTGGGAAGGCTGGCAGTGGGGGGCAGTGCATACCTGGGGTTTCTGGTGGCGGCTGGGGCACTGCGAGCAGTCCGAGCTTTTGCAGGACGCCCTGAAGCATACCGAGCAGATTATCTTCTGGTCGGTCGACCCCAACAGCACCTCCTATATGTACAGCGGCCAGGACAATCTGATATGGCGTATCTGGATGAAGGAACTGGGCATCAGGTTCGTGGTCATCGACCCCTATTGCAACTGCACCGCCAGTACCATGGGCGATAAATGGCTGGCCCCCCGCCCCGGTACGGACGCCGCTCTGGCAGAGGCCATCGGCTACGTGTGGATTAAAGAGGGGACTTACGATAAGTTCTTCGTCGAGAACCGCACCTACGGCTTCGAGGAATGGAATAAGCATATTCTGGGCGAGACCGACGGCACGCCGAAGACGCCGGAATGGGCCGCCAGAATCTGCGACATCCCCGCCCATGACATTAAGGCGCTGGCCCGGGAATGGGCGGCGAAAAAGACCATGCTGGCGGTGGGGAGTATCTTCGGCGCGACGGGCGCCTGCCGCGAGGCCTATGCCACCGAGTGGGCGCGCCTGTGCGTCCTGCTCATGGCGATGCAGGGCTTCGGTAAGCCCGGCGTGAACTTCTGGGGCGGTACCGGCGGGGCGGCCCCGGTAGATTATAGATTTAATATGCCGGGCTACTCCGAGAACGGCTGGGACGCCTTTGGCATCGTCGCCGATAAATCGTATTTCCCGGAGGGGAACAGTGTCACGCAGAAAGCCTACCGCCTGCTCCTGCCGGAAATCGTCATGAACCCGCCGGTAAGCTGGATAGGGGAGGGTTTCTGCGGCAACTCCGTCGAGCAGCAGTTCCAGCGTTTTACCTGTCCCGAGCCCGGCCCCAACGGCGCGCCCATCAAAATGATATACCGCCATGGCGGCTCATTCATCAGCACCATGACGGAGACCAACCGCTGGGTGCGCATGTACCAGCACCCCAACCTGGAGTTCGTGGTGATGCAGGACTGCCACTGGCAGAGCGAGACCAGGTTCGGCGACATCATCCTGCCCGCCTCCACCAACTTCGAGCACACCGACCTCTCCGAGTGGAACAGCGCCGGCGGCTACGGCTGCAATGATATGAACAACAACCACCGCGTTATCATCTACCAGCAACAGTGCATCGAGCCGTTGTGGGAGTCCAAGCCGGACTACGAGATTTATACCCTGCTGGCGGACCGGCTCGGCTTCAAGGACAAGTATACCGAGGGCAACTCCTTTGAGGACTGGAACAAGAAGGTCTTCGAGTACTCCGATTTGCCCAAGTACGTTAAGTACGAAGACTTTAAAAAGAAGGGCTACTTCGTGGTGCCTTCCATGCCGCCCGACGCCGAGCCGCTGGTGTCCTTCCGCTGGTTCTACGAAGGGCGGCCCTGCGACCTGTACTCCGAGCCCAAGAATCCCTTCATCGGCACCGAGCGGGCGCACCTGCTGGGCACCCCCAGCGGCAAGGTCGAGTTCGTCTCCCAGACACTTCAGAAATTTGACCCCGATGATAAAGAAAGACCTCCGATGCCCCGCTACATCCCCTCCTGGGAAGGTTACAATACGAAGAAACTCACGAAAAAATACCCGCTGCAGCTGGTAAGCCCGCACCCCCGTTTCTCCTACCATACGCATAACGACAACAAGAGCTACTGGCTGGATGATATCCCGCAGCACCGCGTTAGGAAAGACGGCTACACCTGGTGGCCGGTGCGCATCCATCCGGTGGATGCGGACAAACGGGATATACATGATGGCGATATCGTCAAGGTCTATAACGGCCGCGGCGCGGTGCTCTGCGCCGCCCACGTGACCGAGCGCATCCGGCCGGGGACGGTGCACTCTTACGAGGCCGGGGCCAAGTACGACCCGCTGGAGCCGGGCAAGCCGGGCAGCATCGATAAAGGCGGCT
>CAYWZO010000006.1:0-4093 GCA_964462865.1 uncultured Dehalococcoidaceae bacterium
ACTCCGCGAAGGGTCTCGGAGTGGTGGGGTTGATACGTACGGCGCCCCGCCTTACCCCGAGTTTCTTCGTCGCGGAGTTTACACTGAGCAAAGCGAACGTGCTCATCAGAATAACATTTGATATCAAGCCTGTCGGGGGAGAGGAAAACTGTGAATCACTCCAACCGAAATTGAGTAAGACCTCGTTTTAACCGGTTCAAAACCGGAAAGAATTATAAGCTTTCAGCTAAAATTTATTGCGGTGGATAATGTCCGCCAGCTTCCGCTTGGGCACGTGCCGCACGCCCTTTTCGTCCACCTGCACGGCGGTGACGTCGGTGGCGACCTCGGCCACCGGGCTTTCATCAGGGTAGCCCATGACGATGACCAGGGCGATATCGTAGTTGTCCGGGATGTCCAGGACCGGCTTCAGGGCTTTTTCATCGAACATCAGCACCGGGCAGCAGCCGAGGCCCTGCTCCAGGGCCACCAGTATGATGTTCTCCGCCGCCATCCCCACATCATAATGCGATACCCTCCGGCGGTTCTCTCTCGCCTCCCAGTCCTTGTTAATCAGGACGATGATATAAGCCTTAGCCGTCTGGTCCGGCCGGGGGCCGCCCTTGTCCGGGGGCAGCTTCACCGAGCCGCCGATGTTCTCGAATATCCCGGGCAGGACGGCAGCATCGTTAATCACGATGTACTCGCACACCTGGTCGTTGCGGCCACTCGGGGCCAGCCGGGCGGCCTCCACGCACTTTTCCAGGACCTCATAAGGCACGGGCCTATCCTTAAATCGCCTGATTGACCGCCGCTTTACCGCGGCTTCATACACGTTCATCGTTTTCCTCCCTTGTTAACATTTATCCCCCTCGCCTTCCCCGCTGACAGCCGATTGCTGACCACTAACCGCTATCTCCTCCAGCTTCCGCCTCATCGCCTCCCAGTGCGTGCCCCGCCAGTAAATGCGGCGGCAGGCGGGACACTCCATGTACTGGTCCTGCGTGGCGAAAACATACGGCGGCACGCGGTTCCTGACCTCATCACGCACCCTTTCCATCAGGAGCTCATTGCATTCCAGGCAGAGCGTGAAGGGACGGGCCTGCCCCATAAGGTCGAATTCAGCCAGGAGCTGCCGCATCTGCTGCTCCGGCACCTCGCTCCGGAAGAGCACCGCCTTGAGCCGCCCGCTGCCGACGACCCGCCTCTTCATAATTTCCGTATCGCGGGTCAGGATTATCCTGCCCTCGGCGAGCGCCTGCCTGACCATGGTAGCGTCGTCCTCGCCCGTGAAGAACAGGCTGTCGTATCCCATCATCCGGAGCCAGCCGGCCAGCCTGCCCACATTATGGTCGACGATGAACTTAAGCATCAACTCAAAGCTTGATAAGTCTTAGCTATAAATTATAAATTTATCCGCATCCCTTCCCGGCCGAGCTGGATATCCGCCTTCAGGGTGCCGGCCACCGCGGCGAGTTCGATTTCCAGTTCCTTTTCATCCATGGGGTTGGCGTGTACCGTGACCACGCGGGGCAGGTAGCCTTTAAGTTCGCGGAAGCTCTCCAGCTCTTTCTGTAGCAGGGCGGGAGTGAGGTGTCCGGTCTGAATCGAAAAATCCAGATGCTCACTAATCGCCGTGACCTCGATAATTAGCAAATCGGGCGATACCTGCCGCCAGCATTCGGTCAGTCCCGGCCCGGTATCCGAGGTATAGAACATTTTCTTCCCGTTTGTAGTGGTAATCTGGAAGCCTGCAGACGGCACGGTATGATTCATCGTCACCGGTAATACCTGATAGCCCGCGATGGATAACTCCTGCCCCGGAGTGATGACATTGAATTTGAAAGCCGGTTTCGGTGGAGGTATCTTCGTGAAATCGGGATACAGCGCTTCATCGGCATAATGAGCGGCCAGGTCGCTGAAAACGGATTGTAAGGCATATATATCCAGGCAGTTTCCCATAAGATAAAAATTCATGCCCAGGGCCGGCAGGTCCTTGACATGGTCGTAATGCCGGTGGGTCAGCAGGACCGCCTTAAGTTGCTGCTGCGCCTCTAAGGACAGCGTCGAAGTCAGCGCCCCGGCATCTATCGCCAGGACATCATCGATGAGCAGGCAGGCGTACCTCATTTCTTTAGTCTCAACCTTATGTGCGCCCAGAATCTCTATCTTCATTATCTTTATCCTTTACTCCGTGATTAGAAACGGATTATAGCTGGTCTGATAATCGTATGCGTCGACGCCTTCCTTCTGCTTTAACCACCTGACGATGGCGTAGGTGGCCGGTGTGGCCATAGCCTCGATGGCTACTTTAGCCCACCAGTGGTTCCATATCATTACCGGCGCGAAGGACGGGGTGCCGATAAAAGCCACGACGATGAAAATCGAGGTGTCAAAAGCCTGCCCCACCACCGTCGAGCCGATGGTCCGGCTCCACAGCCAGCGTCCCCGGGTCAGCACTTTCATCCGGGAAAGGACGAAGGAGTTGACGAACTCCCCGGCCAGGTAGCCCGCGAAAGAAGCCAGCAGCAGCCGCGGCGTGTAGCCCAGGATGCTCTCGTAAGCCGCCTGCCCCTCCCAGAAGCCGGCCGCCGGCAGTATCTGCCCCACCCAGGCGAAAAATACAAAAACCAGGTTGCAGGAGAAGCCGAGCCAGATGACCCGCCGTGCTACCCGGTAGCCGTAGACCTCGGTGAGAATATCGCCGAAGATATAGCTTACCGGAAAAACGAAGATAGCCGCCGGTAGCACCACCGGCCCCAGGCTGACGATTTTTACCGCGATGATATTAGCCGTGATAAGACAGGTGATGAATACCGCGATGACCACCACTAGGCGGTAGGATATTTTCATCTCTTAAATCCAGCGCCGGTGGCGGAAATAAATCAGCATCCCGCCCGCAACCAGCCCCATGATAACCAGCAGAATGATAAACGTATGATAGCTGCCTATTTCCAGGCCGCCCGGCAAAATCACGTTCATGCCGTAAAGGCTGGAGACCAGCAGGAAAGGCAACACTATGGCGGAAAAGATAGCCAGTATCCGTGAAACGCGATTGATACGGTAAGTGGCCAGGGTATAATCGGTATCCTTGAAGACCTCGATGACATCTCTCGCCTCGTCCAGCGTGGCGCATATCTTGTCCATGTGGTCCATGAGGTCATCGTAATAAGCGGTCACGTCCACCTTGCTGAAACGCTTGAGCTTGTTCTCCATCTCGACGAAGATGGCCCGCGTCGGGAGCATGACCGCCCGCTGGGTGATAATGTCCCGGCGCAAAATACTGATTTCCCTGGCCGCCTCTATCTCCTCATCGAAGACCGAGTCCTCCAGGTCTTCAATCAGGCTCAATATCTTGTCCAGCACCGGGAAATAGGAGTCTATGGTGCGGTCGAGGATACGGTAAAGCAGGAATCCCGAGCCGCCGCTGAAGTACTCCTGCCGCGCGTCCTCGTTGGCCTGGCAATCGCGGAAGAGCGCCACCATCGTCTTGAGCTCGCCGGTATGTATCGTCACCAGGAGGTTTTCCGCACAGAAGGCCGACCACTGCCTTTTGCTGGCGATACGGGTGGCCTTGTCGTAGAGCGGATAATGGAAGATAAAAAACAGGTAGCCGGGGAATACATCGATTTTCGAGATTTGCTTGCGGCTAAGGCAGTCGTCCAGGGCCATCTCGTGGAAGTTATAGGTCTTGGCCAGCCAGGCGGTCTCCCGCTCGGTCGGTGCCTGTATGTTCACCCAGGTCAGGTCGCCCCAGGTAATCGTCTCGACGTGCAGCGGTTCTTCCCGGGCCTTCTCCTGTTTGATTTCCTTTTTTTTACCTATGTCCCAGCGCCAGCCAATCCTTTTTGCCATCGTCGCAGCCTTTCAAGCTGGATTATCTAAATATTTTAGCACAATTACATAATATTGATAAATACCCTTTCCGTACCCGGTACTCTAAAAAAGGTAAATGTGCTCAAGTTATGTATTTCATAAAATCGGTAATATTATTCACCACAGCGCTTTCTGCAGTTTCCCCGCGGCTTTCGGGGCACAATTGGGTGTTTTCCATCGAAAATTTAGGGTTAGCACCTAATTGTTCTTACCAACGGTAAAGTATATTAAAACTGGT
>CAYWZO010000006.1:4193-5524 GCA_964462865.1 uncultured Dehalococcoidaceae bacterium
TCCCGGGAACCACACCCAATATTATATCCTTTCGATAATCGTGGCCATGCCCTGCCCGCCGCCGATGCACAGCGTCGCCAGGCCATATTTGAGGCCGCGTCTCTTCATCTCGTGCATGAGCGTGACGAGAATCCTGGCGCCGGTACAGCCGATGGGGTGCCCCAGCGAGATGCCGCCGCCGTGGAGGTTGGTCTTGCTCATATCGATGTCCAGCTCCCGGATGCAGCCCAGCGACTGGGAGGCGAAGGCCTCGTTCAGCTCGATGTAGTCCATGTCCTGTAAAGTCAGGCCGGCCAGCTTGAGCGCTTTCTTCGTCGCCGGGACGACGCCCAGCCCCATGTAAGCCGGGTCGACGCCGCCGGCGGCGTAGGCCCGTATGCTCGCCATCGGTTTCAGGCCGAGCGCCTGCGCTTTGGCCGCTGACATGATGACCAGCGCCGCGCCGGCGTCCGTTATCGCCGAGGCATTGCCGGCGGTAACGGCACCGTCCGCCTTGAAGACCGTGGGCAGCTTGCCCAGAAGCTCCATCGAAGTCTCCCGCGGGTGCTCATCGGTATCGAACATCCTGGTCTCACGCTTGACTTTTACCTCCACCGGTACGATTTCTTCCTTGAAGGTGCCGTTCTTGATGGCCGCCATGGCACGGTTGTTGCTCTCCAGGGCGAACCTGTCCTGCTCCTCGCGCGTAATGCCGTATTTCACGGCGATGTTCTCCGAGGTCACGCCCATGTGGTAGTTGTAGAATATCTCCCAGAGGCCGTCGTGGACCATGCCGTCCACCATCTCGGCGTTGAACATCCTGGCCCCCCACCTCATCCTGGGAACGTAGTAAGGGACCGCGCTCATGTTCTCGATGCCGCCGGCTACCACGACCTCGGCGTCACCGGCCTTGATGGCCTGGGCCGCCAGGGCCACCGCTTTCATGCCGGAGGCGCAGATTTTATTGACCGTGATGGCATTGACCTCTTTCGGCACCCCGGCGTAGATGGCGGCCTGCCGGCCCGGGTTCTGGCCCTGACCCCCCTGGATAACATTCCCCATGATTACCTCGTCAATCAGCACCTCCTGGAGAGAGTCGTCCCAGTTGGCGTACTTCTTCTCCAGCTCGATTACCCCCTGGTCCTTCAGCGCCTCGGGCGCGTAGCTGGCGTCCCCCTTGGGTTTCAGGCCTGCCCTTTTCAGCGCCTCCTGGATGACGATGGCCCCCAGTCTGACCGCCGGGACATCCTGCAGGGCGCCCCCGTAGTTGCCGATGGCGGTCCTGACACCGCTGACAATTACCGCTTCGTTCATTTAGTTGCACTCCTTTTCTTCATTTGTCATTGCGAGGC
>CAYWZO010000006.1:5624-35652 GCA_964462865.1 uncultured Dehalococcoidaceae bacterium
ATTAATTCACTAAAACGTAAACAATCCGGCCCCGCCGCTTATCTCGATGGCCTCGCCTGTAATATAACTCGATTCCTCGGAAGCCAGGAAAACGAGCAGGTTGCTGACCTCCTGCGGTGTGCCGGGACGGCGCATGGCCATGCGCTTATTGATGCGCTCGCGGAACTCCGGCGCCACCTCGAAGTAAGCGCCGCCTTCCACCATCCCCAGCACCATGGCGTTGCAGGTGACCCCCTTGCGCGCCCCTTCCAGGGCCACCGTCTTGGCCAGGCCGATAAGCCCCGCCTTGGTGGCCGCGTAGCTGCACTGGCCGAAACCGCCCATCGTTCCCGTAATCGAGGAGACGACGATGACACGCCCCCACCCGCGCTCCAGCATCCCCGGCAGACAGCACTTTATCACGTTGAAAGCCCCCGTCAGGTTCACCGCCACGTCCCGCTCCCAGTCCTCGCCTTTCATATTGACTATCGTTACCGCCCGCACGATGCCGAAGGCGGCGTTGCTGACAAGTATTGCCACCGGGCCAAGCTCTCTTTCCACCTCCTTCACACCTTCCCGCACTTCCTCGAAGTTCGACACATCCATTTTCAGGGCCAGCGACTTCCTGCCCATGTCTCTGATTTTCGCCGCTACTTCCTCCGCCTTCTCGAAATGCCGGTACGCCGCCACTGCCACGTCACATCCGGCCTTCGCCAGTGACAGGCAATGCACGCCGCCCAGCCCCCCGGAGCCGCCCGTGACCAGGGCCACCTTGCCTTCCATGCCCATGATTGCTCTCCTCCGATACGCCGTTATAACCCTATCTGTGACAGTCCCGGCGGCCCTGACCCCGCAAGCGCAGTTACTGGCTCATCCGCCAGGACACCGTAACTCGGGGGGCTTGCCGCGATATGAAGAACGCCAATATGAATTTTAGCAGAAGGCCTGCCAGCCGTCAAAAAAATTTTCCGCTATGTACTTGCATATATAACGAAGTTATGCTAGACTCTAGAACGTTATAACTTTATTTATATAACGGTCGCAGAAAAACAGTTCTCCGAGCCGTATCTCCCAAAGGGCAAACCCATGGAGACCGGCCGGTAGAGTATAGCTGTAAACGATAACACCTCCCTTATTGGGGAGGGAGGATTATATCCATATCGATATAGGGTAATTTGCTTTTATTGTTACTTTTTTACCACTTTTCCGCCCAATTCCGCTTTTAAGCGAGTTCAATGACGATAAAAGGAGATACGCAGGAGATTTGTCTTTCCTAAAATTTCTTAGCAAGAACCGGCTAACAGTTACCTTCATACTTTTGGGGTTGCTGATATTCCTCTTCGTTGTCATACCCCTGGGCAAAATGATATTTGCTTCTGCCTCAGAGGCACAGATACTTTGGCAGACTATTTTGGACTCTGAGGTAACTGGTGCCATTGGGCTTACGTTATTCGCAGCCCTGATAGCCACACTAGTCGGATTCTTGCTTGGTGTACCTCTAGCCTATTTGCTGGCCAGGCATAATTTCGCAGGCAAAAAGCTCGTAGAAGGATTGATCGATGTTCCCATTGTAGTGCCTCATACCGCAGCCGGGATTGCGCTTCTCTTTGTATTCGGGCAACGGTTCTTTATGGGGCAAGCCTTTAAAACGGTTGGTATCACATTCATTGATTCTATAGCCGGCATTATTATCGCGATGTTATTTGTCAGCATTCCGTTTTTGATAGATTCAGCCAAAGAAGGTTTTAAAAAAGTAGATGTTAGACTAGAGAAGGTAGCGCGCACTTTAGGGGCTTCACCCTGGCAGGCTTTTTTCAGGATCTCATTCCCGCTGGCATGGCGCAGTATTCTCGCCGGAAACATCATGATGTGGGCGCGCGGAATAAGCGAATTCGGGGCCGTAATCATACTGGCCTACCATCCAATGATAGCTCCCGTTCTCGTTTACGAGAGGTTCGAAACGTACGGACTCGATTATGCCCGACCGATAGCTGTGTTGCTTATTCTCGTGAGCGTGCTGGTATTCATCGTGTTGAGAACCCTGGCCTACAGGGGTGATAAGTCATGATTGAGGTCAAGAACCTTTCTGTGGACCTGGGTGAGTTCGTCCTCAAGGACATCACTCTTAGCATTCAAGAGAGTGAGTATTTCGTAATCCTCGGCCCCACCGGGGCGGGGAAAACGGTATTACTTGAATCCATCGCTGGCCTGTATCCTATAAAGAGCGGCGAAATATGGCTTAGAGGAAAGGAGTTTACCAGGATTGAGCCAGAGAAGCGAAGAATAAGTATAGTATATCAGGATCACGTCTTGTTTCCTCACCTTTCGGTTAAAGATAATATTCTCTTTGGCTTGAGAATGAATAAAGCCACCACAGACGAACAAAAAAATAGAATCAACTGGGTTGCAGAATTACTGGGGATAAGCAATCTTCTCCACCGGCGACCAGACACATTGAGTGGTGGGGAAAAGCAGAAAGTCGCCCTGGGAAGAGCCATCGTTACTCGGCCGGAATTACTTCTTGTCGATGAGCCGCTTAGTGCCCTCGACCCTGAAACACGTGAAAGAGTCCAGCACGAACTTCTCCAGCTTCATAGAGCATTGGGAATTACTACTCTTCATGTTACCCATGACTTCGAAGAGGCTATATCACTGGGCAACCGGATAGCGGTGATCGGTGAAGGCCGCTTGATGCAGGTGGGGACTCCGGAAGAAATATTCCGCCACCCGAATTCAGAGTTTGTGGCCCGCTTTGCCATGACCAGGAATATTTTCCTCGGGAAAGCGGAAAAGGCATCAAACGGGGATACCATCTTTAAGGTTGATGGCGCCGAATTCATTATCGCAACGGAGAAAAGCGGCACTCATCATGCATCTATACGCCCCGAGGATATACTCATTTCCAGTGAACCCATACGTTCTAGCGCCCGTAACTGCTTTCCCGGAACCATCACGCGTATCATTGACAAAGGCTCAACGTTATACGTTACGGTAAACATACCACCCGAGCTTTCCTGCTTGATTACACGGCATTCTTTCGAAGAACTGGCACTTCATGAAGGCAATAAAGTCTTTCTGACCTTTAAAGCATCAGCTATTCACCTTTTCGATTGATTAAAAAATAGGAGTTTATTAACAATGAAGACCCGAGTTACCGCAAAAGTCAAAGCCATCACTATTATGCTAAGTCTGCTGCTCGTAGCTGTCTTGCTCATTGCCTGCGGGCAACCAGCAGCTGCGCCAACGTCAACCGTTACTGTAACGGCATCAGCACCAACCGTTACCGTAACAGCACCAGCTCCAGCCCCAAAATTATCCGGAAAACTGCAGATATTTAACGCTGGTAGTCTCACTATACCTCTGGACCAGGTAAACGAGGAGTTTAACAAACTCTATCCCGACGTGGAGATATTAGCTGAGGCAGCCGGCAGTGCCACGACGATACGCAAGGTGACCGAGCTCGACAAGGAATGTGGTGTGATTGCCTCAGCTGATTATGCGCTGATTCCCGAACTGATGTTCCCGGACTATGCCGACTGGTATTTAATTTTCGCCACCAATCAGATGTGTCTAACTTACACGGATAGTTCCAAGTTCGCTAATGAAATAACCAGCGACAATTGGTATAAAATCCTGCAAAGGGAAGGGGTGACTTATGGCCGTAGTGACCCTGACCAGGATCCCTGCGGCTACCGAACTCTGATGGTCTGGCAGCTTGCCGAAATCCATTATAAAACACCCGGCCTCTATGACAGTCTCTATGGCTCCCCCGACGATATGATGAGACCCAAATCTGTAGATCTCATCGCGCTGCTCGAGTCTGGAGACCTGGACTACGCCTTTGAATATACTTCTGTGGCAGCCCAGCATAACTTAAAATATGTCAAGTTGCCTCCGGAAATTAACCTCGCTGATGCGAATTTCAAAGACTTCTATGCTCAGGCACAGGTAGAAATTGCTGGGACAGAACCAGGTACGAAAATTACAGTGAAGGGAGCACCTGTAGTTTATGGCGTCACCATCCCGAAGAATTTCCCGCGTATGGATATTGCTATCACCTGGGTGGCCTTCCTGATGGGGCCTGAGGGCGTAAAAATCATGGAAGCCAACGGACAGCCGCCAGTTTTACCGGCACAGACAAATGATGTAAACAAGCTACCGGAGGCTCTTAAGAAATATGTAAAATAAACAGGTTGGGCTATCAATGGTGTGGTACCCAACGATGGTAGTCCGGTTTTTATCAATCTAAGTTGAGCTGGGCGGCTAGTTGTTTGTCCAGACCGGCGTGACCAGGGAGATATTCGCCACCACGAGGAACCGCGAGGTAGCTAAATTCGTGGGAAAGGATAATCTCCTGGATGGCTTTTAACGGGCCGCTCTGCCGCCTTGAAATCGATTGCGGCTTTCCCCTGGTGGCGCTGGTCACCACCCGGTCCGCCGAAGAGATGGGCCTGGAAACAGGAACCAGAGTCTTCGCTACCATCAAGGCGGTCAGCATCCACGTCATTAAACGGCATTGACAGCCTGTCAGGGTTGATGTTATATTTTTTAGGCCGGCAGCGTAGCTCAGCGGCAGAGCAGGGGACTCATAAGCCCTTGGTCACTGGTTCAAATCCAGTCGCTGCCACCAATATTCGATGTTAACTTATGCTTAGCTATGTTTTATTTATGATAATTGATAGTATCAATCAAGACTTAATCGATAAGCTCCAGCAGCTCTTTTAGAAAGAGGGGAAGATAGTTATGAAGGTAATCAGAGTCGCAAAAGTGGCTAAAGAGCCCCAGGAAAGCAAATTATTTACCGGTCCGGTCACTCTACAAACGATTATAGGAACGGACCTGAGTAAAAAATTCTCAATAAATCAGGTTAATTTCGGCAAAGGAATAAGGAACAAATTTCACAGCCATTCTATAGAACAGATCCTCATTGTTACCGAAGGCGAAGGCATCGTAGCCACGGAAAAAGAAGAAATAACTGTCAGACCCGGTGATATTATTTTCATTACAGCGGGGGAAAAACACTGGCATGGAGCTGCCAAGGGGAAAACCTTTTCACATATCTACGTCACATCTCCTGACCAGAAGATGACACAGCTGGAAGATTAATATTTACTCCTTGGTCGGCGGTTCGAATCCACTCGCCGCCACCATTTTGTTTTAAGTCACTTCTTTACAGCCGGGCTGTAAAGGTTTATTTACTTTATAACTTTCCAGCAAGACTGGAAGAGGATTCTGTGGACAGAAAATGCTAAATAATAACATTGAAAAGACCGAGGGAATGTTCCTGGTAATAGATCGACGGAACGCCAGAGGCCTCAAGCACTGGGTCGATGAATTATTCGGAAGAAATCTGCCCGCTTGTATTGCCATAGAAAAGGTAACGGCAGACCAATATGGCAGCCTTATAAACGATATTTCAGCAAGTGGGTTCGAGGTTTGCGGCATATACAACGACAGGCCGTTCTGGAACGAACCCTATCATTTCCAATACGAAGAAATGCACATCTTGAAAGACAAGATCGAATCTCGAATTGGTAAACCGATGCAGGTGTTCGGTTCGAAATATTTTGCCTACGATGAAAATACCCTTAAAGCTGCTGAATTGCTCGGTTTGAAATATATCTTTGCACGTGGACCAGCTGGAACAAAAGCTGTTTTATACAAACCAGAAGAATACGATGTCCAGATATTGGCTGTCAGCAACATTCCAGCCAACCTGTCGGAGATGGGAACGGGCTCTCTATGTGACCACTCCCTTTGGTCCAGAGGGGAGTCTCCGGATAGTTTTAAAAATATTCTCTTCAGTATCAAAGAAAAAAGAATAATAATGGTAGCGCAGACACACCTTAGCGGCGTTAAGCTGCATTGGTGGAATGCTTACCAGGACTTCCTGAATGCAAATACCATACACTGGAATTCTTTTGATGAATTCACTCGTGAATCGCTGGTATTACCCAATTCTCAAATACCGATAAATACTGAAGTTAAGTATATGGAACCCAACCCAAGGATACCTCTTGAACAGGAGCCAGACTATCCATTTCACGTCTGAACAAAGAACAAGGGGATAAAGCGAAGAAGCGCGGCTTCAACCTGTGAAGATAATCAAGAGGCCGCTGGTTCAAATCCGGTCGCTGCCACTTGTTGTCAGCTTTTTAGTGATAGTTTTGTTGTGGTAAAAATGATTATGCGGAATATTGTGAATATTATTATGATGCTGGAGAAAAAACCCAGAGCAGCTAATCCTTAACACCCAATAATATACTTCAGGTTGCCAGGTCGGGACTTTATCTCTCACTAGCCGTTTCGATGGTTACTACTCGGTGCAGACCAGCATTGAATTTATGTTTTTCCACGGAATATAAAAGTCTTCCCTACTTAACCTTATACTATCCGAGTTACCATCCCACTTTGCCGGGTTTATTTTGATACCATACTTGCTAGTGCCCTTAACCCGTCCAATATAACAGTCATATGGCGCTGTTCCTTGTATAAGATCTATCGACACGACGTAACCTGATTTTATAGCTTCTTGTTTAATCATGTCGCCTCCGGTATTCACTTCGTTCTTATAATGAAATTATTAATGAATATTTACTGAATAAACATCGAACTTTAGTAACTTTCTAACTGGTACTTTAGTCCGAAGTCTATCGGACAACGGCTTTAATTGTCTGATAAAGAGATGTTGCACTCACGGATAGTCTGATTCATTTAATTAAAATTATTAGGGACGGAACACCACGCTTAACTCAAAGAGTATAGGCTTTGCTTAAATCCATTAGTTGAGAAAGGGTCAATTGATTTAAGTAGTTGAGTTCTTTGGGGGAAGTTATAAGCCTCTGGTCGGCGGTTCAAATCCAGTCACTGCCACTTTGTTTTTATCTTTTCTTTTTTAACTTATAGATAGTGCAATCATTATTCTTTCTGTCGGTTTTTATGAATATGCCTGAAGTAATCATTTAATATATAGTGCCAAATCGCCTCAATTAAGAAGAACACAGCGAGAAACCCGAAGACTATAGACCACCATTGCGAGGCGAAATATGACCATAAGATAGCCATGATTATGCCTGCTATCAAATTCATTGTTCCAACTAATTCTGTGCCTGAAAATATTTCCTTTAAAAAGTTGTTCATCGTTTATCCCCCCTTTTTAGGATTTCGGAATTCCTATCCATCTTGGAGTCCTATTCATGTAATCTCGGTAGTAATCCCCATACTTGCTAAGAAGGAAGCGTTCTTCTGTTGGCACTGCAACACTCCACAAGCCTAACCAAAAGATACCGCACAGGATCATAATCCAAGATGCACAGGCTACACCTATACCAAGGTACACTACGAAACCAGTTAAGTATATAGGATGTCTAGAAATTCGGTAAATGCCTCTGGTAACCGGCTTATCAAGTGTGGTATTAGCATAGTTAATACAAGTGATTACGGTCATAACCAGAGAAAGAATGTAAATAGGGAGACCTATATACAACCACACAGTGCCTATTTTCATGGGTAAGAAAATAGAATAGATTAGCGTTAAAGGGTAGATGATTACATGAGTGGATAGAGTTGATATCTTCTCAATTCTATTTAGTGGTATGGATTCCATTGCTCTATTGTTGCTCTTTTTTGCCTCTTTATTCATTAATAAACCTGGGGCACTAAGCACCATAAAGAAGATAACCTGAAGTATCCAGGCATTCCATACGCCTATATCGAAAGCTGGTATCAGAGACATGATTCACCTCCACCCAGTGAATGTTTTGTGATTATAGCACTATGTTTATTTTACGTCTAGATCATATTTACAGCTTATCCGCATTTTTATACAAATCCAGCTGTAAAAATAAAAGGTCAAAGGGCTATTCATACGATAGATGAAAAAAGGCCAGGAATATTATAGAGTTTATATATCGTGTACGCATTAAATTCCGGTACCTATCTGTTAATCGTTGAATTGATTCAACCAACCAATATAATTGTCAAAAGCGGTAAATTATTTACTCTCGAGCCAGGTTATTACGGATATATTGGCTCTGCATTAAATGGACTGAAGAAGCGTATAGACCGGCATTTAAGACGAAATAAGAAATTACATTGGCATATTGATTACCTGCTGCAAATAGCATCAGTGCGATCCGTAATTTATGTTAAAAGCAATGAAAGGATTGAGTGTTCGATTGTTCAAAGCCTTGCTGAAAAGCACCATTATATTCGAGAGTTTGGATGCAGTGATTGCAAGTGCAAATCACACCTTATTTTTACTGATGATATAAAGGCGATGGAAAATAATGCTATTATCGCCTTTAAATTAAGAAACCTTCAGCCCGTGGTAAAACGATATTGGAAATAGTTCAGCGCCAGGCAATGCTGGTTCAGTATCCTGTCTTCATTTAAGGATATCCATGATTTTATAGTATTTACTGCTCACGCTGAAAGCGAGAAATAGTATGGGTTTATCCACTCTTACAACCCGCAATGGGCAGTGTTTCAGGCCCTTGGGGCAAAGGATGAAGCAACTTTTTGTGAGTATATATTTTTCATCTTCAAGCCAGAACTCTACTTCTCCATTCAAATCTCGAGGGTTTTGCGGGTCACTACCAATGAAACCAACGACCTCATCAAAATCATGGGTATGAGCTGGCGTACTTTCCTTCTCCGTCGCTTTCCAATACCAGGAACAAATAATACTTGGAGCTCCCTTCATCACAAAATCTTCCAGCCACAATATACGTGTTGCCCTTTTATTATACTCGTTAAGACGTTTTTGACTTTCCTCTGGCAATATCAAGTCAGTTAAAATATACTTCTGGTACTTTAAGGCAGCCACTTCAGTCTTCTCCTTTGCACGTGTACTTGGTATTTTGCCTATTCTAATTCAGAATCAAGAATTTTAAGTGATATTTCGCTCTAAATTTGCCGTTTGAGGCCTATCGGAAAACGGGAGGTCATTTCAACATAACCCCTGGTAACCATAAAGATATCGCCGGGAAAGCCACCAGCAGGACGACTCGCAGGATGTCCGCCAGTACGAAGGGTAGAACGCCCTTGTAGATTTCACCCGTCGAGGCATCTTTGCCAAACATTCCCTGCATCATAAAGAGGTTCATCCCGATAGGAGGCGTAACCAGGGCTATTTCGGCCATCACCGCCACCAGTACGCCGAACCAGATTCCGCTGTATCCCAGGACCTTGGTGAAAATGGGATATAAAAAAGGCACTATCAGCACGATCGTCGAGGTTACCGGCATGACGAAACCGAGGATAAAAAGCACCAAGATGGTCATCACGATGACAGCCAGCGGCGGGACATTTGAACCAGCGATCAGGTCCAATAGCCATATATTGAGGCCGCTGAAAGCCATGAGTCTGGCGAAGACGATTGAGCCAATGATTATGGTAAACACCATGCAGGTCGTGCGTAAGCATTCGACCAGGCTGGACCAGATAGGAGCCCATTTAAAGCCTTTTTTAGCCAGCAGGATTATCAGGGCGCCAATGGCTCCGATACCTGATGCTTCGGTAGGTGAGAAGATACCGCGATAGATACCACCGATGACCAGTGCCATCAGGAGCAACATGCCCCACACGCCTTTCAGACTGTAAAACTTCTCTTTCCAGGTCGATGGAGCGCCCCTGGGGCCTTTCCAGACACCGACGTAGATAAGGAGGAAAATCGTCAACGAATATAAAGCGGCCTCGAGTACGCCCGGGAAAATACCGGCGATAAACAACTTGCCGATAGACTCGTCAGTGATACTACCGTATACTATGAAAGAGATACTGGGCGGTATCATGCTACCGATAGTCGAGGCGCAGCAAATAGTTCCCAGCGCCAGGGACTTGCTGTACCCGTATTCTTTCATCGGCCCGTAGGATATGGGGCCGAACACCAGCATGCCCGAACCGCTGGAACCCGTGCACGCCGCAAAACCGGCGCAACCCCAGGTGGTGGCTATGGCCAGACCTCCCGGCATCCTGCCCAGCCATTTGGAAGCCGTATCGTAGAGTTCGCTACCAATCCCGGAAAGGCTGGCAAACATCCCCATCAGTATAAACAGGGGTACCGCCATCAGGGTATAGCTGGTAGTCTGTGACCAGATTGACATGCTTAGGACGCTCAAGGCCGGCTTAAAACCAATCAGATAGACCAGCCCCACGAAACCGGTAAGCGCGAAGGAGAAGGCTATCGGCACCTTTAAGAAGATGAGCACGAACAGAACGATAAAAGCTGTAATGCCAACCGCAAAAGGTTCCAAGTCTAAGCCTTCCCCATCGCTTTTTGGCAAGCCGTAATGAGATCAGCCACGAACTGAAGCAATATCGCCACCGCTCCGATGAAGATTATCAGCTTGAAAGTCCACACCGGGATTTTGAGCATCTCCGTCGTCTCGTGCCACCCGATGCTGTCCATGACGAAGTTTATGGACTGCCAGGCCACGAAAACAAAAAGTGCTGTTCCCAGAAGGGGTATCAGGAAGTCAAGGACGGTCCGGGTGCCGCGGGACAGGCGCGTGTAAACCAGATCAATGTCAACGTGGCCTTTTTGTGCCTGGGTGTAAGCCCACCCGAGAAGAGTTACGGATGCCATACACAGTTCAGATAATTCATAGGCTCCCATGAAAGGCCGCTGAAAAACGTACCGACCTACCACGTCGATGCCGGTAATTAACATGAGGACGACAAGAAAGCCTGCCCCCGCGGCACCTAAAACTTTACCGATTATCCTAACAACCCTTTGAAACAAGCCGGTGGTACCCCTTTTACCTGATTACTTAAAAGATGGGGGATTGTCTCCAAGGCTTTTCAGAATTTCGACAAACCTGTTAACCAGCTTCGTGCCGTCATAGCCTTTGGAATTCAGGTCGGATACGTACTTGTTCCACATCGGCAGGGCTGCTGCTTTCATCTTGTTCAACTCTGAATCCGGCCATGTATATATCTCAATATTAGCCTTTTTCATGACATCGAACGCGTCCTTCTCGGTATCGATGCCTGATTGCAGATAGACCGCGGCATATTCATGAACGGTGTCCTTGATGATTTTCTGGACGTCCGCTGGCAGGCTGGCGAATTTCGCCTTGTTGAAAATATTGGCCCCGTTCGCCATGGTGTAAAGACCTATATCCAGCAAAGCCCTGGTGGGCAGCTCGGAAAACTTGTACTTGATAACGACGCCCGAGGGATGTACCCAGACGTCAACCAGGCCTGTTTGCCAGGCGGTGTAGGCATCACCGGGGGCTATTGTCACCGGTATCATACCAATGGCTGCCTCACATTCGGTCGCCAGGCCTCCCGGCGCTCTCGCCTTAAGTCCCTTAAGTTCTTCGTACTTCATGGGCTTTAGCGTTCTGAAAAGAAACTTGTAAGGAGTTGTCGAATGCCAGGCAAGCCACTCCACCTCGTCCCACATGGAGTCAAAGTATCCCTCTTTGGAGAGAGTGTCCATTGTCTTGACCAGCTTGGCGGGATCCTGCGAGGCAAAGGGCAGGTTGGCGACATCAGACAAGACGAACTTGCCAGGAACATAGATGGTGGCAAAATCGGTCATATCGGCCACGCCGTCTTTGACAAGGTTATACTGGTCCGTTGATTTGCCCAGGGCTTCAGACCAGTATACGGTAAATTTCACTTTACCACCCGTTCGCTTTTCAATTTCCGCTAACATCGGTGATAACCAGGCCACAGACTGCGGGTCAGTGGCCGGTCTCATGGTGGCGTATTTCAGTTCCACTGGCTTTACCGGTGCCGGAGTGGTTGTTGAGGGTGCAGGTGCAGCCGTTGTCGGGGGGGTGGTTGTTTTTTCTTGAGTGCAGGCTGGAAGCAAAATCGAAATTACGATAAATATCAAAAGACATGAGACAGTTAATAGTGATACCTTTTTCATTTTTCCCCCTTTTAAGTTAAAAGCTGTTAGATATGCTTTTTTGTTACATTAGGTGCCCCCCTTTTGTTAATTTTAATCAGGAAATTTTTGAATATTATTATTTAAAAGATAACAAGTCACGCGTGACTTATCGCCAGATTATCATAAATATTACAAAAAGTCAATACACTTTTTTTATTTTTTTAGAACTTTTATTTAATCGTAAATTCATGTAGAATATGCTCGGTTAGCGGTATAGCTGGTCAGCAGTAATTAATCTGACAATAACTCCTGAAAGGATTCCGCATGACGTTTTATGAATCAGAAGAGCATGAAATTGCGGTGAGATTACGACACATTGACCTGTTAATGACCAAAGCACGCCGTAATGAACTGGCGCATCTTGGTACCACCCCGCAGCAAATCGGCGTGATGCGCTTTATGCAAAAATTCCAGACTCCCTGTACAATCATCCAGTTACGAGAAGCCATGAAGCGCAGTAACAGTTCACTGGTAGCCATCATAAACAGGTTGGAGCGAAAAGGTTTGATAGAAAGGCAAACAGATTCAAAGAGTAAAAAATACACGAGAGTATTCGTCACCGAAAAGGGCAAGGAATTATATAAGCAAGCTGTAGAGTTGAAGGCCTTTAACGTTATCATTTCAAGTATTCCAAAGGAAGAACGGCAAAGTCTAAAATCCTACATTGAAATTATGATTGATGCGGCGGAAAAGCAGCTAAAAGAACAACCGAATAAAAAGAGTAAATTAATAGAAAGGAAACCAGCCCCACAATCCAAAATGGTAGTCTAAAATGATCCAAACATAACCAGGCTAGCCCATTGTTTTTCTGGTTTTTCAGAGACCATCAAAAAAACCAGATAATAAATACTTGGTAACAATACGACTTTTAAACCAACCTCGGTTAGCGTTTACTAGGGAAAATCGGCCAGAGAAGACATATAATATCAGCCCCAGTAAGTCAAGCTACTAAATCGTGAAGGTAACCTTTCACCTTTGTAACGCTCAATAGTCTCATTCCCTGCGTTGCCATTTCCGCCTCCATCATGACCCTGGCTGTGCATAATTCACCTTGATGAGCCTTTAACCTTGCCAGATGGACAGGCGAAACAGAAATTAAGTCCAGCTTATCGATGGATACCAAAAACCCGAATGGTGACTTGTAAGTCATCCTGTATAGCTCCCGAACCCCCGTTTGAGAAGAATGGGCTGGTCCTGCCAGTATTGTCATATTGGCAATAACAGATGGGTAAGTTGGCTAAGGTTTCCCGCTTGCCTTGATTAACGTCAGTGCTTAGGCTATAATCTCCCCAGACAACAAAGGAGCTTATTTGAGCGAGCCGGGACCCAACCGCAGTCACGTTATCGACTTATTACTAATCAGATAACCCCCCTGGAATCATAAGGAATAACATAGCACAGCAGGAGGCAAGGGAGCTACAGAATGGTGAAAGTCGTTACTGATAGTGTATCCGACCTCCCACCTGATGTGAGTAGAGACCTTGAAGTTACTGTCATACCGCTAAATGTTCACTTCGGCACAGATACCTTTAGGGACGGGGTCGATTTAGACCGCAGTGAGTTCTACCGTAAATTACAGGCAAGCCCAGTCCTGCCCAAGACTTCATCTCCCTCACCAGGAATTTTCGCGGAAACCTTTGATAGGTTAGCCCAGAAAACCAATGAGATTTTAGCGATATTCCTATCGAAGAAATTCAGCACTACCTATGAGGTTGCTCTTCAGGGAGTAAAGCTGATGAAGAGCAGGTGCCAGGTGGTAGTGATTGACTCGACCTTGGGCGCGATGGGGCAAGGGTTGCTCGTCATTGAAGCAGCTAAGAAGGCTTTATCTGGAGCAAGCCTGAACGAGCTTAGGGAGGTAGTGGTAAAGACAATCCCTCGAATACATGTCCGGGCTAGTTTAGGCACCTTAAGATACCTGGCCAAGGGCGGACGTGTCGGTAGGGCACAGGCATTTTTAGCCTCCGCCCTCGGGATAATCCCGATTCTTGGTATCAAGAATGGAGAAGCTTTTCCGATTACGAGGCTACGTTCAAAGGTGAAGGCCAGCGAATGGCTCCATCGGTTCGTTGCCAGTTGTGGTAGGGTGAAGGCGGTGGCCGTTGAATATGGCACTGTTCTTGATGAAGCTAAAGCCTTAGCCGAGCACATCGCCTCCGCGTTTCCCGATGTGCCTCTCTATTTATCTCAGATTAACCCGGTGATAGGGACGCATACAGGTCCTGAGACTCTGATAGCGAGCGTTCTTTCCGAAGAGGATTCCAGTGCCTAGGTGTCATGTGAGAATTTTTTAGGCCGAGATTCCAGCCCTTAACCCACGTCTACAAATCAATATTTCAGTTACCCGATAGATTAACAAAGCGTCAGGTTACCAATTATACCTTCAAATCCACCCGTTGCCACTAGTCTTGTTCGTCAACGCCCTGCTCCTTTTTCGCCTGTTCCAGCTTCTCTTCCAGTTCTTCTAATTGCTGCCACATCTTTGGCGGCACCGAGTGGGCCGGCCAACGAGCTTTAAGGTCGGCAATTTCTTCTTCGATTTCCTGGATGCGCTTAGTATCCATATAAATACCCAAGCCTCTGGTCACTGGTTCAAATCCAGCCACTGCCATTCTAGTAATTGTCCTGTCAACTTTATTCCACCGTTATTGTTATTTTATAAGTCCATTCCTTCTTCATACCACCACTCCATGGTTGGCTATACTCCATGAGGATTTCACTCTTGCCCTTACTAATCCCTTCGAAAGTCCAGGTTTCTTTTCCGGCAGCTCCCGGTAAATCACTCTCCGGTTCCTGGAAGTCATGGTCTTCTTCCTTAACAGCCATATCACCGCTCATGGCGTATGACCATTCAAATCCCGTCGTTGGGTTTGAAAAAAGTTCTACATATACCTTATCCCCGACTTCGATTTTGAAGTCATTTTGCATACTGGTTGGATTTTTCATGAAATCATCACGAGAGATTTCCACATGAATATCATGCGATGTAACACAGGATAGGAAAAAGATTGTTGAGAGGAGTACTGATAAGACAAGAATGGTTCTGCGCTTCATCTTTGCCCTCCTGTTTTATTATTTATAGTTACACTATATACCATAGATTATAGCCATTATACAAAAAGCGCATGCGATGGAAGATTGAGTAATTACACCCTCATGAGAATGTTGCCTGGTGGGATATCACTGGTTCAAATCCGGTCGTTGTCATTTATAAATTTACCTGGAGTCCTCTATCTTTAAGATATTCCTTCACCTGTCGAATACTCAAGATTCGATAATGAAAAACCGAGGCGGCTAATAGAATCCGGGCACCCCCTTTTACTACCCCGTCATAGAAGTGCTCCAGAGTGCCTGCCCCTCCCGAGGCGACTACCGGGATATCAACTGCGTCTGAAATGGCTTTGGTATAATCCAGATCATAGCCGCTTTGCGTACCATCTCCGTCCATGCTTGTGGGCAGTATTGTGCCGGCACCCAGCTCCTGGCATTGTTTCGCCCATGATACGGCATCCTTCCCAACCGGTTTCGTGCCGCCGGATACCACCAGCTCAAAACCAGAGGGCATAGCCTCGTTTCTTCTCGCATCGATAGCTACCGTGACTTTTTCCGGACCAAACCGGGTTGATGCTTGTTTCACCAGTGCCGGATTTTTTACAGCCGCGCTGTTCATCGAAACCTTATCAGCGCCAGCTTCCAAAACCATTTCGATATCCTCGAGAGTGGCAATACCACCGCCGACAGTTAAAGGGATATCGATGACCGAAGACACGTTCCTAACCCATTCAAGCCTCGTCTTCCGGTTTTCCACGGTCGCGGCGATATCCAACATCGCCAGCTCGTCGGCACCTTCCTGCTGGTAATACGATGCATTTTCCACCGGGTCGCCTGCGTCTTTAAGCCCGACAAAATGTATACCCTTCACTATCCTGCCGTTTTTCATATCAAGACACGGCATAATTCTAATAATATTCATGACCATGATTCCTTTTCACAATGTGATAAAGCATTATTCCTCCTGAAGTGCTTGGATAGTATGGTTAAATTATATCCTATCAGCCAATATCAAAAAAATTGAGCCTGTTTTGTGCATCATATTCGTATTGACCGTCTCCTGATTTTCTGGTAGCATTCCGCGTAGCTCGCACAAGAAGGAGGAAAGGTTCCATATCCGGTCACCCGGAATATACACCAAGCACGACTCTAAAGCAAGCTATCAACAACTTTTTATTATCCTGCCAGGCCGCAGACCGTTTAAAAAACACAAAGATTTTCCGGTTCTGACCATTTTTCCCCGATCGCCACATTAACAGGATTATCGCTTGCATCCTCAACTTGATACGCCAACCGCCTAACCATTATACTTAGCGTAATCACGCCCGTTAAGCTTCTCCGGAAACGAGTGAACAGACAGAATGGCAAAAAAAATCGAGAAATCAGGTACCAAAGCTGGCGGAAAGGCCTCAAATAAGCGCCGGGTCAAATCCGAGCACCTGGCTTCATTTCCGGAGCTCAATCCGAACCCCGTTATCGAGCTTGAAGTCGACGGCCGTATCAAATACCTGAACCCCGCCGCCCAAAAACACTTCCCTGACCTCATGAAGCAAGGCAAGGAACACCCGTTCCTGGCAGACTGGGATTACCTGACGGATAGAATCATCCGGGAAAGTCTGCCCCTGCTCACCAGGGACATCAACCTGGGCAATTTCTGGTACGAACAGGCCATAACCTACGTGCCGTCCTACCGGCGGTTCCGCATTTACGTCCGGCACATCACTATTAGAAAACTGGCGGAGGAAAGGGAAAGGCACGCCTCCGAAGAATGGCAGACCACCTTCGATTCGATTTCCGACATGGTCTCAATCCAGGACAGGGATTGCCAGCTTATCCGGGTGAACAAGGCCTACGCCGATGCCGTCGGGATGAAGCCGGAAGAGCTGAACGGCAAAAAATGTTACGCCATACTCCAACATACCGAACATCCTATCGAGAACTGTCCCCACCGGGAGACCATGATAACCAAAAAAACGTTGATACGGGAAACATACGAACCCAGACTCGGTATTTACCTCGAGGTGACCACCTCCCCTATTTTTGATGAAAACGGCGAGGTCTCCGGTTCGGTACATATCGCCAAGGACATTACGGAGCGCAAGAGGGCGGAGGAGGCATTGCGGGAAAGCCAGCGTGACCTGAACCGCGCCCAGGCGGTTGCTCATACGGGAAGCTGGCGGCTCGACGTCAGGCATAACGAGCTTACCTGGTCCGATGAGACCTACCGGATGTTCGGTATTCCCACCGGCGAGCCCATGACCTACGAAACCTTCCTCGCCTCCGTGCACCCGGATGATAAAGATTACGTGGATAATAAATGGCAAGCGGCCCTGCGTGGTGAGCCGTATGATATCGAGCACCGCATTATCGTTGGCAATGATATCAAGTGGGTCCGCGAAAGGGCCGAGCTTGAGTTCAACCAGAATAAGATATTGTCGGGAGGGTTCGGCACCGTCCAGGACATCACCGAGCTCAAGAAAGTAGATAAAATGAAAGACGAGTTCATCGGCCTCGTCTCCCACGAGCTACGCACGCCGCTGACGGTGATAACCGGCTCGCTGCGGACCGCCATGTCCAGGGGGCTATCTGCGGAGGAAGTCCGCGAGCTCATCCAGAATGCTATCGAGGGCGCCGACCAGCTGGCCGCCATCCTGGAGAACATGCTGGAGCTATCGAGGCACCAGGCCGGCCGTCTCAAGCTGCGGGTGGAACCGGTCAGCATCTCCGGGATGGCCCGGAGCGTCATAAAAAAATTGAAAGAACAGAAGGTAAGCCAGGAGTTTCTCATCGACATCCCCACCGACCTGCCCCCGGTCGAGGCTGACCCGGTACGCGTGGAGAGGATAATCCACAATCTGCTGGAAAATGCCACCAAGTATTCCCCAGGCGGCAGCCTGGTGAAAGTCTCCGCCCGTACGGAGGGGGACTTTGTCATTACCGCGGTCACGGACGAGGGGTCGGGAATATCGCTGGAGGACCAGTCGCGGTTATTCGAGCTATTCCAGCAACTGGAAACGCCGCTTCGCCCGGTAGCGGGGGCGGGGCTTGGCCTGGTGGTCTGCAAGCGACTTGTCGAAGCCCAGGGGGGCTGGATTAAGGTCGAGTCGTCTCCGGGTAAAGGCTCGGCGTTCTCCTTCGCTCTCCCGAAAAGCGCGGCGCCTGTCTAGCCTGACGCCTTCAGGCCAGAGTCCTGGCGGTTCAGCAGCGCCTTGATTCGGCGGGCCATCTCATCGGGTTCGAACGGTTTGGTCAGAAAATCGCTGGCGCCGCATCGCATGGCGTCATGGTAGTTGGCGGCGCTGGCACTGAAGGTGATGACCGGAAGCTGGGTAAAACACCGCAGTTGTTTCAGCACCTCCAGGCCGTCCATGACGGGCATAATGATGTCAAGAAGCATAATGTCCGGGCAGGCCGTCTTCACCAGCTCCAGGGCCTCCTCGCCGGATAGCGTGGTCATCACCTCATAGCCGCGGAGCTTTAAATCAATCTCGATAAACCTTAGCACCTTCGGATGGTCATCGACCACCAGAACGCGTTGTCTGTGAGTAACATTCATCAATCTTCGGCGGCTTTCCAGATTTTCTCTTCTTAACCACCCGGGTTTAAAGTAATTATACCTCCGGTGGCGTGCTAAAATAATAAAATTCAGATGAAAAATATTGAAAATATATTACATTTCACCTGTTTATAGCCCGTTTCAGGCGTGAAAGGAGGCAGGGTGGATTATTCGATAGGGAATATGTGATAATCTAAGCTGAAGATTGACAGGCAGCCAGGAAAGGAGAACCAGATGGCCGAAACCAAATACGAGAAGTATTTCACCAAGGAGCCGACGATTAAAGGCCCTTTTGGCCACCCCAAACTGCGTTACTACAGCGGCGACCGCGGCGGCGACATCAGCTTCGGGGTGCTGTGGAACTATATCACCGCCCCGTTCCGTATGCCGGACGAGCCGCATACCCATCCTTTCGACGAGGTCTGGCTGTTTCTGGGCGGCGACCAGAGCAATATCAAGGACTTCCACGCCGAGGTGGAGGTCTACCTGGGCAAGGAGCAGGAAAAACATATCATCAAGGAAATGACCGTGCTGGAAATCCCGCGCGGGCTGGTGCACTGCCCGCTCATCTTTAAAAAGGTGGATAAGCCGATTCTCTTTGTAAATTTCCCGCTGACGCCGAAGTACGTGAAAAGCGATACAAAGAAATAATGAGAACGGCCTGGATTCCCGGAGTATGCTCGAGAATGACGTTGTTAACTGTTACGCCAACCTCTCTCTTTCTGCCTGATACTCCCGCTCCATTCTCTCGGCCTCGGCGGTAAGCCTGTCCCATTCGTTAGTCAGCGACCGGATAGCCCCTTTTATGTTCACGTACTCGCGGTTGGTCTCCGACACCTTATTCCCGTCTTTATAGTGGTCGGGGTCAGCGAAGAACGCCTCGATTTCCGTCAGGCGGGCTGTTAGTTTCGCCACATTAGCCTCAATTTCCGCGATGCGGCTTCTCACCGGTGTAATCCTCTGATAGTGCCGGTTGCGCAGCTCGCCTTCCAGAATCTTACGCTGGCGCTGCCGGTAACGCGCCTCGCTGGCCGGGGGCCCGCTTACTTTCAAGCTCGCCGGAGTCTCTATGACCGCCTTCAGTGCCGATTCCTTCCGGTCGAGAAAATCATCGTAGTTGCCGGGGAAAACATCGAGTTGGCCGTCCCTGATTTCGATGATTTTATTGGCTACCTCCCTGATGAGCGTGCGGTCGTGGGTGATGAAACAGAGCGTCCCTTTATAGGCCTCTAAAGCGTCGGTCAGTATCTCACGGGAGGGAATATCGAGGTGATTGGTGGGCTCGTCCATAAGGATGAAGCTGGCGGGGCGGGTCAGCATCCGGGCGATGGCCAGCCGGGTCTTTTCCCCGCCGGAAAGCACCGCCACCTTTTTCAGGACGTCGTCGCCGCTGAAGAGGAACGCCCCGAGGAGGCCCCGTAACCGCTGCTCTGCCTCGTCCGGCGCCACCTGCCGCAACTCCACGATGACGGTGTTTGGCGGATTGAGCAGCTCGATATAGTACTGGGCGAAAAAGGCTGTGGTCACGTTATGGCCGGTGACGCGTTCGCCTTTCTCAAAGGGGAGCACACCGGCCAGGATTTTCAGGAGCGTCGTCTTGCCGGCGCCGTTGGGCCCCACCAGCGCCACGCGGTCGCCCCGGTTGAGGACGAGGTTAAGGTCGCGGTAGACGACTTTAGAATCGTATGACTTGGCGATGTTTTGCAGCGTCATCACGATTTCACCGCTGCGCTTCGGCTCCGGGAAGGAGAATTTTATCTTCCTGGTCGCCCGCGGCACGACGATGCGCTCCATCCTGGCGAGCTTCTTGATGCGGCTCTGCACCTGGGTCGCTTTGGTGTTCTTGGCGCGGAACCGCTCGATGAAGCGCATCTCTTTTTTTATCTTTTGCTCCTGCCGCCGGGCCGTGGCCTGCCTGATTTCCAGCTCTTTCTCCCGGGCGACCATATAGCCGTCGTAGTTGCCGTGGAAGAAGACGACGTCTTCGTTCTCGATGGCGATTATCTTTCTGGCCACGTTGTTCAAAAAGGCGCGGTCGTGGGAGGTGACGAGCACCGCCCCGTGATAGCCTTTTAAATAGCTCTCGAACCACTTCGTCGTCTCCAGGTCGAGGTGATTGGTCGGCTCATCGAGGATAAGCAGGTCGGGGTTCAGGAACAACAGCTTGGCCAGCTCAATGCGCGTCAGCCAGCCGCCGCTGAACTCGGACAGCGGCCGCAGGAAATCGGACTCGGCGAAGCCCAGCCCGGAGAGGATAATGCGGGCCTCGTGCTCGGCATTGTAGCCGCCGGAAGACTCGAAGGCATGCTGGAGCTCGCCCAGCTCGCGGAGCATCGCCGCGATTTCTTCCCCGTCCTTTTCTTCGGCCAGGTCGGCCTGGAGCACCTGGATTTTATGCGCCAGGCCGGTGATGCCGGCCGAGGAACGAGTAACCTCGTCCAGCAGCCGGCGCCCCGCCTGGGGTTCGATGTCCTGCCGCAGATAGCCGATGGTCGTACCCCGGCGCACCGCCACACTGCCGGTGTCCGGGCTGATATTGCCGCAGATAATCTCGAACAGCGTGGTCTTGCCGGTGCCGTTCTGGCCGATAACGGCGATGCGGTCCTTCATACCGACGTTGAAGGTAACGCTACTGAATAGCGGCCGGGCCTGGTAAGACTTGGAGATATTAGTTATATTGAGCATGGCTAACCATCACCCACAATTATACAAGGAATAACTTACCAGGGCGAGCCTGCTGGACTATTCGCCCCGTTTGCACCATAATATGCACCAGGAAGTCAGCCCTGATATTCCAAAAAGAAGTAATCTGGTATCTGGGACCTGGATTTTAGAGTCTGAACAACGGAGGTGCCTATGCTCGTCGTCACCAGGAGAGTCAACGTGGATACCAACGCTGCCCGGGAAGAACATTATGTCGCCGTCATTAACATCACGCCGCAAATCCATCAGCAGGCGGCGGAGACATTCGTTACCAATGGCACCGTGACCATTTTTCTCCCGGGCACCACGGCCGCTATCACCACCATCGAACTGGAAGAAGGGCTGGTCTCTGACTTCCAGAAGATGTGGGCCAGAATCGTGCCCCGGGACATCGTCTACAAGCACAAGTTCATGTGGGAAGAAAACAACGGCTTCTCCCATGTACGCGCCTCACTGATGGGCCCATCTCTGGTTGTCCCCCTGGTCAATAAAAGGCTGGTGCTCGGCCAGTTCCAGCAGGTGGTGCTGGTGGAGTTCGATAACCGGGCCAGGAGCCGGCAGGTAGTCCTGCAGTTCATGGGCGAACAGGCATAGACACCGGGAGATATTCACCCGCGGGTATATTTGACATCGGATAGCAATTCAATTACAATAACCAGACTGAAAAATGATTACGGAGGAGGGGCGAAGCGATGCTGAACGGTCAGGTGGAAGTCCTGTTCTTCGATAACTGGGCGTGGTTATTTTTTATCGGCGCCGGGCTGGTCATGATTATCCTGGAGCTCTTCCTGGGAATCGATACCGGGCTCGACCTGGTATTCATCGGCACGGCCTTCGTCATCGGCGGGCTGATAACGCTCACGATGCAGTCCTGGGTCTGGACGGCCATCGTCAGCGGCATCATCTGCGTGCTTTACGTGATCATCGGGCGCCGCTACATCCACCGCAAGACGGCCGTGAAAAGTGAAAAAACCAATATCGATACGATTGTCGGTAAAACCGGCATCGTCGAGCAGGACATCGCCGCCGATAAAGAAGGCATGGTCAAGGTAGGCTATGAACAGTGGCGGGCACGCTCTGACGAGGCCATCAAGACCGGCGAGGAAATAACCGTTACCGGCGTCAGCGGCGTGACCTTAAGCGTTAAAAAGACAGAAAGGAGTAAACCATAAAATGAGCGCAGGTCTGATTGTCGTCATCGTAATCCTGGTCGTCCTTTTCGTCGTCACCCTGGCCAAGTCCATCGTCATCATCCACCAGGCCGAGAAAGGGCTGATAGAGAGGTTCGGGCGGTACAAGGAGACCCTGGAGCCGGGGCTCCGTTTCGTCATCCCGTTCATGGACCGGATGGCGGCCCGGATTGATATGAGGGAAACGGTGCTGGACGTGGAGCCGCAGGCGGTCATCACCAAGGATAATGTCGGCGTCACCGTGGACGCCGTGGTCTATTATTTCTGCACGGATGCCAAGGCCGTCCGGTACGAAGTCGCCAACTTCTACATCGCCGTGAGCAAGCTGGCCCAGACCAATTTAAGAAACCTGGTCGGCGATATGACCCTTGATGAAACTTTAGCTTCGAGAGAACGCATCAACTCATCGCTGCGGATAACCCTAGACGAGGCCACCGACAAATGGGGCGTGAAGGTCACCCGGGTGGAGGTCAAGGCCATCGAGCCGCCCAAAGACATCACCGATGCCATGAGCAAACAGATGAAGGCGGAACGGGAAAAGCGGGCCACCATCCTGGAGGCAGAGGCCTATAAGCAGAAACAGATTCTGGAGGCCGAGGGCGATAAACAGAACGCCATCCTGGTGGCCGAGGGCGATAAGCAGGCGGCCATCCTGCGGGCGGAGGGCGAGGCCAAAGCCATCGAGAACGTTTCCACGGCGGCGGACAGGTACTTCGTGGGCAATGCGCAGCTCCTGAAGCAGCTTGAGGTTACACAGGCGTCTTTGCAGGACAACTCCAAACTGGTGGTGTCCGACCAGTCCAAACTGATTAACGTGCTGGGGCTGGGGGAGGCAATGAGGCCACCGACGAAGCCGATGCCGCCGGACATGAAGAAGTCCTGAAAGGGAAGAATATTCAGAGGCTGTCCTGAAAACGTCGTTCCGCAGACGATGCTATTCCAGACGCGACTAGATACCTAAGAGAGCGGCGCGCAGGGCTTCTTTTGATTCCGGCGTGGTCACCGCTATTATCTGGTCGCCGGCCAGCAGCACGGTACTGGCGGTGGGCACGTGGGCGTTGCCATGGCCGGGTATGATGAGCGCCAGCTTGCTTTCCTTAGGTAAGGAAAGTTCTTTGACTGTTTTGCCCACGGTGCTGGAACCGGGCGTAATCTTGACATCCACGATGACCAGACCCTTTTCGTCGATAGTCAACAGCTGCGTGACCGGGTGCGTCGGTACCTCGCGCTCAATTGCTTCCAGGATAAGGTCGGTGGAATTTACCGTCACATCCACGCCGAGCTTTTTAAAGAGGGCGGCATTCTGCGGATTGCGTATCCGGGCGATGGTGCGGGGCACGTTATGCTTGTGTTTGGCCACCTGGCAGGCGACCAGGTTGTCTTCGTCGTCCCCGGTGACGGCCACCACCATGTCCGCCCGCCCGGTGCCGACCTCGGCCAGGGTGGCCGCCTCGCAGCCATCGCCGCGGAAGCAGACACTGCCGAGCTCGTCAGTAATGGTCTTGCAGATACGGGAGTCCTTTTCCAGCACGAGCACCTCGTGTCCCTCGTTCAGCAACGCCTTGAGCAGGTTATAACCCGAACGACCACCGCCGACAATGATAATATACATAAATATATATCAGCCTTCTATCTTTTCCTTGAGCAATTGGGCGAATACCTTGGTGGGACTAATCGTCTCCAGGCCAAGGGCGGCGTACATTTCCTCCCGCAGCGGGTCGTAAATACGGCAGATGACCCGGGGTACGTTGAAGACTTGCTTGGCAATCTGGCATGACATGACGTTGCGGTTATCGCCCTGGGTCAGCGCCACGAAGATGTCCGCGCCTTCGATGCCGGCCCTTTTCAGGGCTTCCTGGTTGATACCGTTCCCGAAAAGGGCCGTACCGCTGAAAGAGGGCGGCAACCTGCGGAAACTGTAGGTATCAATGTCCATGATGGTAACCTCGTGGCCCGCGGTATCCAGTAACGATGCCAGCCTGGCCCCCACACGCCCGCATCCCATGATTAATATTTTCATACGGAATAACCTGATGCTGTGTTATTTTACTACTGCTGGTAGAGTATAACCGGACACGGGGAATTTTTCAAGACGTAAGGCACGACGTTACCCAGGCTGAACTGCCCGAACAGTCTTTTATAGGTAATGCCCATCAGGATAAGGTTGACCCCCCTTTCCACAGCCTCATCCACGATGGCCGGGCCGACCTCCCGTGCCTGGAGGATATCCGTCTCGACCTCAAACTCCTCTTCCTCGGCGATATTCTGGACCCGGTCGAGTACATCCTCGGCTTTTTTTATCTCGGAGTCGATTTCGGCATCCAGGGGCAGGGCCCGCTTGATGGCCACCACGGAGACCGCCCAGATTTTGGCCCTTTCCTTTTCCTTATCCCTCCTGGCCAGCCGGCCGGCCAGCTTGATGGTCTCCCAGTCCGCCTGGTTCCCCGCCACAGGCACCAGAATCTTGTTAAACTCCATTACCCGTTATACCCTCACCAATAAGACTAGGGCTATTATAACCTTAACATCAATAATCTACAACCCCCCGCTACTTTTACCGTTCCACCTGCCAGTCAGGGGATTTTCCACGCGTCCGGCGGAACAGGTAGTAAATCAGTATACCGCCGGCCATCCAGGCCAGGCCCGCCCAGCGGCTGAAGGGCTGCGTAACCATGACCACGATCCATATCCCGGCATTTGAAAGCAGGCCCAGGAGGGAAATCAACGGTAATTCCCTGCCCTTGACCCGGATGTTCCACCCCAGTTTAAATGGACGGGGCATCTCCGGTTTTTTTATCCTCAAGCTGATAATGGCCGCGTGGGCGAAGGCAAAACATAACAGCGAGCCGAAGACATACAGAGCGCCGAGGTCGGCAAAGAAACCCGGGCTGGACAAGCCCGGAATAAGCATAACGATGGCGATGGCGCAAAACAGAATAATCGCGATATAGGGGGTCCGGAAGCGGGGATGGACGCGGCCAAGAGTCGCCGGGAGCTGCTTGTGGGCCGAAAAGTTATAAGTGAGGCGTGAAATACCGAGTAGTCCGGCATTGGTAGCCGTCAGCAGGATGCTGGCGGCCAGCACCGCCACCAGCGGGGCGAAGATATCCCGTAACAGTGGCGAGGGGAGGTTGGCGGCAATACCCGCCACCGGGTCTCGCGCCCAGCCGTTAACCGGGTCGCCGAGCACCTGGGGCGTCATGGCCGAAAGGGCCACGATGGAAATTCCGGCAAAGAGGATAAGGACAACCACAATCATCAGAATATAGGCCTGGGGTATTCTTTCGGCCGGGCGGCGGGTCTCTTCGGCCAGCTGGGAGACAGTCTCCACGCCGGTAAAACACAGCGCGGCGATGGCAATCCCCATCACCAGGTTCGGCGTGGACGGCCAGTTACCGGCACCGAACATGTTCTGCACCAGCACCCCGGGATTGACCCTCAATATCAGCACCATTCCTAAAATCACGATGGCTACCTGCGTGGCGATATCGACGATGATAAAAAATATATTCAGCCTTGACGATTCTCTGACGCCCAGAACGTTGATAACCATGAGAAAGGCCACAATCGCTATAGCAGTAACCGTGCCGACCGTTGGCTCATTCAATACCGGCCAGAAGTAAGAAAGGTACGGAGGAATGGTATAAGCCGAGATAGCCATGGTAACGATGTAGCTCAACATCAGGGCCCAGCCGGCGATAAAGCCGACAAAATTACTGATGCCGTGCCGGGCAAAGCTGGCCGAACCGCCCCCCTCGGGTATCATGGCCGCCCCTTCGGCATAGGTCAGGGCATTGAAGATGTAGATAATACCGGCGGCGGCCAGGGCAATCGGCGTGGCCCCGAGGGCCACCAAGGCCACGATTCCCAGGGCGTAATAAATGGAAGAGCCAACATTGCCGTAGCCGGCGCTAAAAAGGGCGGGGATGCCGAGCACCCTTTTCAAATGGAAACGCTTGATTCTCCGTGGGCGGAAGACTCTATCACCGGGCTTAACAGGCAGAGTATTAGACATTGTTAATCACTCAATAGTTCCCATTATTTTATCATAACCCGTCCAGATTTCATAAATAATAAATATTTAAACAATAATATACTTGACAAATGGCATAATAATTACTATAATGTAGCCAAATGGCATTTTTTACGTACGGCGGTACTATGATTATCAGGACAAGGGTCTTCGACATTGCTAATAACAGGTTCCAGAACCTTTCGGAGCTGGCCAAAGCCATGGGTATATCGGTCAGCCAGGTGTACCGGGTCCGCGAGGGTAAAAGGGGCATCAACGAAAAATTCATCGTGGGAGCCAAAATGGCCTTCCCGGATTTGAGGCTTGACGAGCTTTTTTATTTCAACAGCGACCGTTCCCCGGAAAGGGTAAGTGGAAAGTCCGAAGACCGGCCCCACCGGAGTATCCAGGAAACGGTGCCACAGCGCTGACGGGCAACCGGCTTTGAAGCCAGCGACTATATTTCAGTGTCTTCCGGCCTTATCTGGCGCAGACTGTCCATATTTTCCATGCGGTCGACGTAGAGTATCCCATTGAGATGGTCAATCTCGTGCTCCAGCGCCTGGGACAGCAGACCGTCCGCCTTAATCCGCACTTCCTTACCTTTGATGTCGAGGGCTTTGGCCGTGACCGTTTCCGCCCGGTACAGCTCCCCGACGTAACCGGGAATACTCAAACAGCCTTCACTGACCAGGCGCCGGCCTTTCCGGCGGACTATCTCCGGGTTGATAAGGATGATATCTTCCCCTTCCGGCAGGCAGATGACGGCGACACGCAGCGATACTCCCACCTGCGGGGCTGCCAGCCCTACTCTTCCCTCCTCCACATGCAGCGTCTCGCTCATGTCCTTGACGAGCTTTTTCACGGAACGGTCAATGGCGCCGACTTTCTTCGCTTTTCGCCGCAATACGGGGTCGGGTATCGTCCTTATATCCAGAACCGCCATCCTGACTCCTGTGATTAAATAATCTACCTTAAGTTTACTGAATGAGTCCCATGGGGTCAATATCCACCGTCCAGCCCTGCGGAAAGGCAACCGGCGCCAGAAAATCAGACAGGCCGGAGCCGCGGAGGATAAGGTGCCAGCGGTAGCGCCCCCGCCGGCGGTGAATATAGGCCGGGGCCGGGCCGATGATGCTGATATCCGCTATACCTCTGGCATCCTTTTCCACCGGGAGCGAAGCTCCCATTTTTTCCACCTGGCGCTGGCAGACGGCATCGCTGGTGTGGGAAAACACCAGCCGGGCCAGTTGGGTAAAAGGGGGAAGGCGCAGCTGGCGGCGGTAAGATATCTCCTTTTCATAGAAAGCGGCGTAGTCATGCCGGGCGGCGGCCTGCACGGCATAGTGCTCCGGCGCGTAGGTCTGGATAATCACCCTGCCTCCTGCGGTTCCTCGCCCCGCCCGTCCCGCCACCTGGCTTAAAAGCTGGAACGTCCTCTCTCCGGCGCGGAAGTCCGGGAAATTCAGGGCGGTATCGGCGCTGACCACTCCCACCAGCGTTACCGAGGGGATGTCGTGTCCCTTGGCCACCACCTGCGTGCCGACCAGGATATCGGCCTGGCCGCGTCGGAACTTGTTTAAAATATCTTCGTCGGAGGAGCGCCCGCCGGTGGCATCGGAGTCCCAGCGGAGCTGGCGGGCGCGGGGGAAGGCGTAACCCACCTCCTGCTCCAGTTTCTGGGTTCCGACGCCCAGAAATTTAATCTGAGGGCTGCCACAGCCGGGACAGACGCCGGGCACGGGCATTTTGTAGTTGCACTGGTGGCAGGTAAGGACGTTCCCGGCGATATGTTGCGAGAGGGGCACGTCACACCGGCGGCAGCGCAGCACGTAACCGCACCGTCGGCACTGGACGAAAGTGGCACCGCCGCGCCGGTTGAGAAAGAGAATGACCTGCTCGCGATTGGCCACCGCCGTATTGATGGCTTCGGTCAGCGCCCGGCTGAAGATACCGCGGTTACCCGCTTTAAGCTCCTCCCTCATGTCCACAACCTCAACCGCCGGCAGGGCCGCCCCGATGCCGGGTACCACCCGCTCCGGCAGGGTGAGCAGCTGATAATCGCCATTTCTGGCTTTATAAAACGTCTCGACATCCGGGGTAGCGCTGCCCAGGACCACCACCGCCCCGGTCAGCTCCGCCAGCTTTATAGCCACGTCGCGGGCATGATAGTGCGGCGCGTTGTCCTGCTTGTAAGTCCACTCGTGCTCTTCATCGATAACAATAAGTCCCAGGTCGGGCTGCGGGGCGAAGATGGCGCTGCGGGAACCGATAACGACGTCGAACTCGCCGTTCCGGATGCGGTGCCATTCATCGTACTGCTCCCCCAGCGACAGCCGGCTGTGCAGCACGGCCACGCGGCGGGGGAAGCGGGCGGCAAAACTCTCTATGGTCTGCGGGGTCAAGGCAATCTCCGGCACCAGGACGATGCCCTTTTTCCCCTTCCTGACAGCCTCACCCAGCGCCTGAAGATATACCTCGGTTTTACCGCTGCCGGTGACGCCGTGGAGTAGAAATACCCGCGGGTTGTCCCGTGCCGTTTCCTGTTCATCCAGGGTTCGCTCAATAGCCTTTAGAGCAACCTGCTGGTCATCAGTCAACGTTAACGGGCGGGACGGCACAATATTGTCATAGGAAATGGGCTCGCGGCTGACATCGACCATCTGAAATTCAATCAATCCCCGCCGCTGGAGGGCGTCGGCGACGGCTTTTCCGCAACCGGTCTGCCGCCTGGCCTCGGCCCAGGGCACCGGCCGTGACTGTGCTTTCAGGAAATCCACCAGGACGGTCTGCTTCGGTGTTAAAACGGCAGTATCCCGGATAAAAGCCAGATTTATGTAAAGTTCTTTTTTGGGTTTCACCCGGACCGGCCCCAGCTCATATTCCCTGGCCAGGATACCCTGACGGACGAGCCGGGAGACGACGGCCTGGGCCTTTTTCTGCCCGAGCTTTTTCTGGAGCTTTTTCAGGTCAACCCTGTCCTGCCCGGCCAGCAGGCCGACAACTCGCTTCGATTCATCATCCAGGGACGAGACATCGGTATCCGGCCGGACCAGCTTGACGAAGGTACGCGCCGGCCGCTCAAAGCCAGGGGGCAGCATCAGGGCCACCGCCTCGAAAAGCGGCGCCAGATAATAAGTGCTTATCCAGCGGGCCAGGGCCAGGCCGGGGCGCGAAAGCACCGGCTCCGGCTCGATTATGTCGATGACTTCGCGCGTATCCGCCACCGCCGGCTGGGAAGTCAGTTCCAGGACGACGCCCTGTAAAATTTTCTGGCCGAAGGGGACGAGCATTGCTTGCCCCTCACGGACATCCAGGCCGTTAGGGATGGCGTAACTGAAGGTACGGCGCTGGGCCACCGGCGAATTGACACTGACCTCGGCATACTTCATCGCAGACTCCAGAAGGCAGTCATATCACGCCCAGCGTCGTCAATGATGCCCGGCTGAATAAAGCTAGGTGGCTTCTGGCTTATCTTCCTCGGCAGGCGGTTCGGCGGGAGCGGTATTTTCCTCTACTTCCGCGGCTGGAGCTTCTTTCAGTTCAGCTTCAGGTTCGGCAACAGCTTCGGTGGCGGATTCTGCCGTTGCTTCCGGTTCCTCTTCAACGACTGCTTCCGGCTTTTCCTCTAC
>CAYWZO010000006.1:35752-52024 GCA_964462865.1 uncultured Dehalococcoidaceae bacterium
ATTCTGCCGTTGCTTCCGGTTCCTCTTCAACGACTGCTTCCGGCTTTTCCTCTACCGCTGCTTCCGGCTTCTCCTCTACTGCTGCTTCCGGCTTCTCCTCTACTGCCTCCTCCGCAATCGGTTCGATGACTTCTTCCTCCGTTGGCGCCTGGAGCAGTTCTTCGCCGACCTGCTCCCTCACCTTCCTCTCCACGCGTTTAATCTTGCGTCGGGCTTCTTTACCACTCAAGCCACGCAGATAAAATAGCCGCGAGCGGCGTACTTTACCCTGCCGTACGATTTCTACTTTTTCCACCAGCGACGAGTTGAAAGGGAAGGTACGCTCGACGCCTATCCCGAAAGCAACATGCCTGACAGTAAAGCTGGCTCCCATGCCGCCGCGCTTTATCTTGAGGATAACACCCTGGAAGACCTGGATACGCTCCTTGCCGCCTTCCACTATCCTGGCACTGACCCTGACCGTGTCACCGGGGGTGATGTCGGGGATTTTAGGATTCTTCTTGGTTTCAACCAGTGATGCAACGTTCATGTTAAGACTCCCTATCGTTATTAGCCTGTGCTTTACCACCTGTCAGGCGTTCTACCATTTTTTTATCTTCCTGCCCGAGGCCGGCCTTGTTAATCAGTTCCGGTCGCCGCTCCAGCGTCCGCCGGATAATCTGCTCACGGCGCCACCTGGCGATGCGGGCATGGTCTCCGGACAGCAATACTTCAGGCACTTTCCAGCCCCGGAAATCCTCCGGCCGTGTGTACTGCGGATATTCCAGCAGGCCGCCGGCGTGGGAGTCCTCCCGCGCCGATGCCTCCGAGCCGAGGACGCCCGGCACCAGCCGCAGCAACGCGTCGATGACCACCAGGGCGGGCAGCTCGCCGCCGGTCAGGACGTAATCGCCGATGCTGATTTCATCGGTGGCCAGGTGCTCCCGCACCCGCTCATCCTCGCCTTCATAATGGCCGCAGATGAAGACCAGATGCGGCCGCTGCGCCAGCTCCTGGGCCACCTGCTGATTAAAGAGGCGGCCCTGCGGGGTGAGCAGGATAACGGACGGCGGCCCATCCGGCTCTTCGGCACCGGCTTTAATCGCTTCTACCGCCTCGAAGATGGGACCGGGCTTGAGCACCATACCGGCGCCGCCACCGTAAGGATAATCGTCCGCGGTGTGGTGTTTGTCATGGGTATAGTCCCGTATATTATGCACTTTAATACTCACCAGCCCGTTATCGATAGCCCTCTTGAAAATGCCGAAACTGAAAGGCGCTTCGAATAGCAGCGGGAACAGCGTCAAAACATCGATTCTCATTTTCCGGCACTACCCCGGCGCGCCGAAGCTGTGTTCGGTGACCGTTCCCCTCATAATCTCGACAGCGTGCGGTAGTGCCGGGAGTATCACCTCCAGGCATTCCCTGACCGCCTTCGGGCTGCCCGGCAGGTTGATGATGAGGCACTGGCCGCGCAGCCCGGCCACCGCCCGGCTCAACATGGCCAGCGGCGTTATCGTTAAGGATTTACTCCGCATCGCCTCGGCGATACCGGGTACGTTTTTATCAATCACCGCCAGCGTCGCCTCCGGGGTTATGTCTCGCCGGCCCAGGCCCGTGCCGCCGGTGGTCAAAATAATATCCACTTCTCCCCCGCCCGCCCACTCAATGAGCTTGCCGGAAATAAGCTCGCGCTCGTCCGGCACAATCTCGTACTTGACGACAGCACCACCTATCCCGGCCAGGCAATCGCGGATGACCTGGCCGCTCTTGTCCTGCCGCTGCCCCTGCGACCCTTTATCGCTGACGGTAAGGATTCCAGTCCTAATCTCCATGGCTATTCACAAAACAAGTTATATTTTACCATAGGTGAGGCTGACGGCGAAAGTAGGGATGTTTAACAGTGGCATCTGGTTGTGGATATCAGAAGGTCAGGAGTTGGAGAATAAATCAAGAAATATTATCAGGCGGAAACACGACAAAGCTGCGGGCGTGTTCCGCCCGCAGCCTGCTAAAATTCAGTTTATCAGACCGCATGCCTTGACTGGCCCTTCCGGAGGGAAGAGCCTATCATCTATCAAGATGTCCTTCGCCCGATAGTCTTTATTTACTCTTTCTTCAGGCCTACTGGAAGTGGCGCTGCTTCACCGGTTCCGCCGGATATGCGCTCTGCTGCTGCGGCAGGGTGCGCCGGTGGCTGAACAGCGGGCGGCGCAGGAAGGACGGCATATCCAGTTCTTCCTCGGTCTTCATGTTCCGGAGAATGTTGTTCAGCTGCTCATCTTCCTCGTTGGCTTTGCCCATCCCCAGCTTGGCATGGAATCCGGTGGTAATCAGGGTGATTCTGACCTCGTTTTCCATGGAAGCATCGTTGGCGACGCCGAAGATGATATTGGCCTCCGGGTCCACCGCTTGTTTGATGACCTCGGCCGCCTGGTTGACCTCGAACAGGGTAAGGCTGCTGCCGCCGACGACGTTGAACAGGACGGCCCGCGAGCCCTCAATGGAAACATCCAGCAGCGGGCTGGCTAAGGCTTCCTTGGCGGCATCGATGGCCCGGTTCTGTCCGGAACCTTTGCCGATAGACATCCAGGCCGGCCCGGCATCTTTCATGATAGACTTGACATCCGCGAAATCAAGGTTAATCATGCCGGGGGTGGTGATGACCTCGGCGATGGCCTGCACGCCGTGCCTCAACACATCATCGGCCAGCTTGAAAGCGCTATCCACGCCCGTCTTGTGGTCGCAGAGGGTCAACAGGCGGTCATTGGGGATGATAATCAGGGTATCCACCCTGTCCACCAAGCCGTCAATACCCTCTTCCGCTGTCTCCATGCGGTGCGCGCCTTCAAAAGCGAACGGTTTCGTCACCACAGCGATGGTGAGTGCGCCGCTCTGCTTACCGATATCCGCGACTATCGGGATCGAGCCGGTGCCGGTGCCGCCGCCCATGCCGGCGGTAATAAATACCATGTCAGCCCCGGAAATGACCTCCCGTAGCTCGTCGCGGGTCTCCTCGGCGGCTTTCTGGCCGATGACATGGTCGCCGCCGGCACCAAGGCCCTTGGTCAGCTTGGGCCCGAGCTGGACGCACATCGGGGCTTCACAGACGGCCAGGGCTTGAGCATCGGTGTTCATGGCGATAAAATCAACGCCCTGGATGTTCTCTCTCACCATGCGTGTCACGGCATTGCTACCGCCGCCACCGAGGCCAATTACTTTAATCTTAGCAGGACTGGCTACGAAACTTGTTCTTGCCATCTCCTCCTCCTTTACACGATACTGATTTTCTTTTAACGATTGCCGAACAGCTTCCTTAACTGGGTTGCCAGCTGGGTCAGGGCGCCGCCGAACAGGCCTGATTTCCACTTCTTCTTGCCATCATGCTTTGTGCCCCACAGCAGCAGGCCGACGGAGGTGGCGTAGGCGGGGTCGCGGAGTACATCGGCAATGCCGTAAATATCCGTAGGCGCGCCCACCCTCACCGGCATCTTGAGTATCTCGCGTCCCAGGGCAGCTGCCCCGGCAAGGTTGGCACTGCCGCCGGTGAGTACCAGTCCGGCCGGTACTATAGCCTCGTAGTCCGAGTTCGGGAGCTCGAGCATGATAAGCTTCAGGATTTCCTCGACCCTGGCCCGGATGATATCACACAGGTCCTGGTAGGACACGCCGTGGCCATCTTTAGAGATGGCCGGCGCCGTATCCGCCTGGCCTTCGTAGACGGGCATAACGCTCCCGTACTTCTTCTTCATCTCTTCAGCAATTTCGAACGGGAGTCCCAGACCGATGGCGACATCCCGGGTGAGCTGGTAACCGGCTACCGGCAGGATGGAGGTATGCCAGATGCTGCCCTCTTTAAATACGGCCACATCGGTGGTGCCCCCGCCGATATCAGCCAGGACAACGCCTACCTGTTTTTCATCTTCGGTCAGGATGGCCTCGCTGCTGGCCAGAGGCTCCAGGATCAGGTCCTCGATGTCTATCCCCAGGCTGCGAATGGTTTTAATGAGATTCTGAATGGAGGTTACGGCAGCCGTAATAACATGCGTTTCCACATCGAGACGGAAGCCGTGCATCCCTATCGGGTTTTTCACGCCCTGCTGCCCATCCACGGCGTAGCTGCGCGGGATGACATGCAGCAGTTTCCTGTCACTGGCGGTCTTGACACTCTGGGCAGAGGCCAGGACTCGTTTGAGGTCGTCCGGGCGGACGACGCGGTCGTTGCGCGTGATGGCCACCACACCGTGGTTGTTCATCGAAGTCACGTGTCGGCCAGTCACGCCGACATAGGCCGATTCCACCTTGTAAGCGCTAGCCTGCTCTGCCTTTTTAACTGATTCACGAATCGATTCCCTGGCTTCATTAATATTGACCACCAAGCCTTTATGCAGTCCCTTGGCCGGGGTGATACCCACGCCTACCACCCGGGGGAGGCCTTTATCTTTGACATCCGCCAGTATCGTGCATATCTTGGTGGTGCCAACATCAATAGCCGCAATAACATTCCGTTTTTTCATCTGCCCTCCTTAGTAACTGGTTTCTTACTTACCGTGATTGCCACCCAGTTATTACATATATTCAAGGACCTCCTTTCAGAACCTCATATTATTTCATGCCGCCAAAAAGACGGTTTTGATTTTCTCCAGCAAAGCCGGCCTCCGCCAGCCCCCGGACTTGGCGAGGGTCAGGAAGGTATGGTCTTCCGCGGTCGCATAACAATCACCCTGGGTGATGAGGCGTTCCGCCGCTCTCAATCTGGCGCTGCGGCTGCGTGGGTTATGTCCTATCTCCGTCGCGGACGGGGTGATGACCTTTTTGTTGATCAATTTCAAACTCGGGCTGTGGCCGCAGATACAGGCGGGCGTTCCTGGCGGGCAGATACAGCCCCGGGATTCCCTCTGCAGGAACTGCTTGACAATCCTGTCTTCCAGCGAGTGATAGCTGATGACCACCAGCCGGCCTTCGTAACCGAGCAGCTCGACCGCCTGTTTCAGGGCGGATTCCAGGTTTTCTAACTCATGGTTCACGGCGATGCGCAGGGCCTGGAAGGTCTGGGTGGCCGGGTGCAGCTTGCCCCTCCGCCCGACGGCCTTTTCGATAATCTGGGACAGCTGGCGGGTGGTCGCCACCGGGCGCGCTTTGACTATCTCCCGGGCGATTTTGCGACTGTGGGCTTCCTCGCCGTAGGTGCGGATAATATTGGACAGCCTCTCCTCCGGGGAGGTATTGACGATATCGGCGGCGGTAACTTTCTGACCGGGGTTGAACCGCATATCCAGCGGGTCATCGTGCTGGAAGCTGAAACCTCGGCCGCCTTCGAGCTGGAGAGAAGAGAGTCCGAGGTCAAAAAGGATACCATGCACCGGGAAGAAGTCATATTTAATACAGATGGACTGTAAATTGATAAAATTATCATTCACCAGGAGGATGGCATTCTGGTAACGCTTGAGCTTCTCTCTGGCCTTTTCTATCGCAGCGGGGTCGGCATCAATGCCGAGCAGCTGTCCCCCGGGCGAGGCATGTTCCAGGATGGCGGCGGAGTGTCCCGCGCCGCCGAGCGTGCAATCGATATAACGGCCGCCCGGCTGGACGGCCAAAGACTTAAGCGTTTCCAGTAGCAAGACCGGGGTATGACTGGAGACCGACCTGCCCTTGCTCATCAGGTGTTCTCCAGGCTCTCGATTATCTGCCAGGCCTGTTCCTGGCTTATCCTCTTTTCTTCCTCCCAGAGCACTTTGTCCCATATCTCAAGGCAGGTATTGGCACCGGCGATGACGACATCATCAATCATGCCGGCGTGTTCGCGCAGCGGTGCCGGGATGGGGATACGCCCCTGATTATCTATCCTGGTGCTGAAGGCCGTGGCGAAGATGGCCCGGCTCAATCTCCTCATCTTGCTGCGTGACACGGCGCTGCCGGTCAGCGCGGCAGACAGCTTTCGCCACTCCGGTACGGTATAGGCAGTAATGCACTTTTCCGCGCCGGGCGTCAGCACCACACCGTCTTTAAGGGCGCCACGGAACCGCGGCGGGACGGGCACCCGGCCTTTTTCATCTATTTTGTAGTCGTATTCGCCGTAAAACATGGTTATATTATTTACCCTATATTACCACTATTTACCACGTTTTACCATTTTAAAACACAATACCCCCTGTTTGTCAAGTGTTTTACCACGATTTTCTATATATTTTTTGCATTTGTGTTAATTTTGTGAGCTCGCGCGGGGTGCCGGAACCCCGCTGGAGGGGCCGAAAATTGCCGTAAATATCATCTGGCGGGTAATAAATCTGCCCGGCTGAAATTAATTCTTTCTCAACCCGTTTAGCGGCCAGGGGGTATGCGTTTGGGGGTTTGACAAACACAGCCCTTTCTGGTTATCCTAATATTGGTGTTGTTGTCACTGGATAAAGGCTTCCCGGAAATACACTACCTTAAATGCGAGTAATTGCGGGTACCGCCAAGGGACACCATTTGAAGTTCCCCAGGGGAACGAAAACACGGCCAGCTACCGACCTAGTACGCGGCGCTATCTTCGCCATCCTGGAAAATAATGCCGGTGGCTGGGATGAAGTGCTCGACCTGTTCTCTGGCAGCGGCGCCCTGGGCATCGAGGCTTTGAGCCGCGGGGCCGCCTGGGTGGACTTTGTTGAAAGCGAACCGAGGTGTTGTGGTATAATCAAGGAGAATCTTGAAAAAACAAAACTGGCAGCTCAGGCCCATGTCTATTGCTGCCCGGTTTCCAAGGCGATTTCCTTCCTCGATAAGGAGTACGATATCATATTGATGGACCCCCCTTATAAAAACCGCGCCATTGGCGATGTCATAACCCAACTGGCGGCCTCACGTCTGGTCGGTGCCAAAACCACGGTAGTGGTGACTCATTCACCCCATCTATCATTGAACCCCAGCTATGATAAAATCAACATGGTCAAAGAACACCGTCACGGCGATAGCTGCATTTCAATCTACCGGAAGGAGACCGCACCTTGATTACCGCTCTGTATGCAGGCAGTTTCGACCCCATTACCAACGGTCATATTGATATCGCCACACGGGCCTCAAATCTGTTTGATAAAATTATCATCGGCATCTTCGCCACACCCGATAAACGCCTGACTTTTAGCACCGAGGAGAGAGTCGACATGGCCAAACGCGCCGTGGCCCATCTTGATAAGGTGGAGGTAATAGCCTACGACGGAATCACCGTGGAGTTTGCCAGGAGAATGGGCGCCAAAGTGATGGTGCGGGGCCTGCGCATGGTAGGTGACTTCGAATGGGAATTTGAAATGGCCATGATGAACCGGCTTTTGTCCCCCGACCTGGAGCTGGTATGTTTCATGGCCAGCCAGCAATACCAGTTCCTAAGCGCCAGCCTGATTAAAGAAGTGGCCAGCCTGGGCGGTGATATCAGCGGCCTGGTCCCCGGGCACGTGGCCGAGGCGCTGAAGAAGAGGGGCGTGAGCCCTTCACGCATGTGAGTCTATTATAAGTAACGATTTTACTGCTCATCAGACACCCAGAAAATATTCAGGAGGGAGATTGAATGGCTTACAAGATTACGGATGAGTGCATCAGCTGCGGTGCCTGCGAGCCGGAATGTCCGGTGCAGGCCATCAGCGAGGGAGAAACGGCCTACAAAATCGACCCCAATAAATGCGTCGAATGCGTGGGACATTATGAATCCTCCCGGTGCGCGGAAGTCTGCCCGGTCGGTGCCGCGGTACCGGACCCGGACCACCCCAGAAAATAGCCAGACCCGGCGTCGGGCCATAACACGGAAAAAGCGGGCCCTCCTATCCCAAACCGGGGAGGGCCCGTCTCGCCTTTGACAATTCGTTCAGTATAGACCAGCAACCAGGACTTGATGATACTGCCCTGTGGGTATTGGCGGTGGAAAATCTCGACTTTTTCCGGCCTTTAGCGGAAGAAAGAGCGCACCGAGTCAAACTCGGCGGGCAGGAGACCCAGGACAATCGGAAATCCGTTCAGCAGCACGCCGGCCAGCACGGATTCTTCCACCACGCTGCTGATACCCAGGTACTTGACCCACATCGTCAGCACCGCCCCGCAGAAAATCATTCCCAGGAACAGCCCCAGGATAGCGCCGCCCAGGCGGTTGACCCAGCCCAGCAACACGGCGGAAATCGCCCACTTGACCAGCTTGGCCGCGATGGTAGCTACAATCATCACCACTACCAGGATGATGGCAAAAGCGACGACTCTGGCGATGCCCGGGTCGGAGATAAAGGTCAGCGCCCCGCCCAGCGAATCGGATAAACGTCCGGCCAAAACGACGCCCACGATTATCCCGGCCACGGTGAAAAGCGCCTTGATAATCCCCGCCTTAAGACCGATAAAGCCGGGCACGATGATGAGCACGATGATAATGATATCAAGCCAGTTCATGGTCTGATTGCACTGCAGTTTTTACAATTGTACTACTCGTAATGCAGGGCGTCAATAGGATTCAGCCGGGCCGCTCTCATGGCCGGATAGACGCCGGAGACCAGGCCGATGAAAACCGAGACGGCGATAGCCAGCAGCACAATATCGGCCGTGACTACCGAGTGTAAGGTAAAGCCGGCGGCCTCCGAGAAGGTGGATACCAGCCAGGATACGGCCCAACCGCCGACAATGCCAATGATGCCACCGGAGAGGCTTAACATCGCCGCCTCCAGGAGGAACTGGAGCAGGATGTCCCTCCGCTTGGCGCCGACAGCCTTGCGGATGCCGATCTCCCGGGTACGCTCCGTTACCGAGACGAGCATGATGTTCATGATGCCGATGCTGCCGACGATAAGCGAGATACTGGCGATGGCCCCGAGGACGATGGTCATGATGCCGGTTACCTGCTGCACCATGCCCAGCAACTGCTCCTGGGTCATGATGAAAAAGTCTTCCTGGCCTTCCTCGGTAATGCGGTGGCGCTGCAGCAACAGGTCGGTGATATCCGCCGAAACGATACCAGCAACATCGGTGTTCTCGATCTGGACGGCCAGCTGCTGGATGGCATCCTCGCCGCGAATCGTCCGGCCGGGAAAGAGCCGTGACTGGTAGGTGGTAATGGGCACCACGATAATGGCATCCATGCTGACGCCCATCATCTGACCGCCCTTTCTCTCCAGCACCCCGATGACGGCGAACTGCCGTCCGTTGACCTTGACCTTCTTCCCTACCGGGTTTACGCTACCGAAGAGCTCGCTGGCCACCTCGTCCCCCAGCACCACCACCATATCGCGGGCGGCGACATTCCGTTCGGTGATAAATTGCCCCTCGGTGACGGGATAGTTCAGCGCCTCTTCGAATTCCGGGGTGGTCGCCTCGACGATGCCGAGCGTGCTATCGCTGGCGGTGGCTACCTCGACGTAGTTCTCAATTACGGGGGCCACCGCGACGACCGATGGCACACGCTCGGCAATTTCTTCAACGTCACCCATGGTAAAGCTGTAGGTCGGGCTGGCCATCGCCATCATTCCCTCCACCCCGGGGGTCTTCGAGGTAATATATATCAGGTTGGTGCCCATCCCCTCGATGGAAGAGGTAATGGATGCTTCAGCGCCCCTCCCCACCGACATCAGGGTAATGACCGACCCCACGCCGATGATGACCCCGAGCATGGTCAGCGAAGAGCGGAGCTTATTGGCCGCCAGCGACCTGATGGCGATAAAAAACGATTCGATTATCTTCACGGTTTAACTCCCGGGTTTTTCCGGCTCCTCGTACGTCTCCGACCCGGTCAACCTGTCCTCGACAATCTGACCGTCCAGCAGCCGGACGATGCGCTTGGCCTGGGCGGCGATGTCCACCTCATGCGTCACCAGCAGGATGGTGATGCCTTCCCGGTTGAGCTGGCAAAAGATGGAGATGATATCATTGGAGGCCTTGGTATCGAGGTTGCCGGTAGGCTCGTCCGCCAGGATGATAGAGGGATTATTTACCAGCGCCCTGGCGATGGCCACCCGCTGCTGCTCGCCGCCGGAAAGCTCGGAAGGCTTGTGGGCGGCGCGTGCCTTCAGGCCGACACGCTCCAGCGCTTCGAGTGCCCGTTTGCGTTTCTGTCCGACGCGGCCGTAGATAAGCGGCAGCTCCACATTGGCCACCGCCACCGTCCGGGGCAACAGGTTGTAGTTCTGGAAGACGAAACCTATTTTACGGTTCCTCATCTCGGCCAGCCGGTTATCGTTAAGCTGGCTGACATCTACCCCTTCAAGGGAATATTTTCCGGCAGTTGGCTTGTCCAGGAAACCCACGATATTCATCAGTGTGGACTTGCCCGAGCCGGAGGCGCCGACCAGGGCCACCATCTCGCCCACCTCCACTTTCAGGCTGACGTCGCGCAGGGCGGGCACCTCCACCTTGCCCATCTGGTATATCTTGGTGATTTTTTCCAGTTCAATCATAATTTAACCAGCCCTTTTGCCGTAACTATCCGCCCAGAATCAGGCTGCCGCCCGATGACGACTTGGTTTTAATCTCCACGATTACCGTATCACCTTCATTCAGGCCGCTGACGATTTCGGTCCTCATCCCGTCGTCAAGACCGGTAACTACCGCTCTTTCCTCAACCTTTTTACCAGCTTTAACCTTGACTATCGACTGTCCCTGGCTATTAGTGGAGACGGCCCGGGCCGGCACGATAAGGACGCCGGTGTGCCTGGCCGACACGATATCGGCGGAAGCGCTCATGCCTATCCTGGTTCCCGAGCCTTGCGGTACTTCGAGGCTTACCTTCACCTTATACAGGACGATGCCACCCTGCTCCACCGGGACAGGATACAGTGCAGTAACGCGGCCGTTAAAAACATCATCTTGCAGAGCATCCACCTTAACTTCAGCCTCCTGGGCCAGCCTGACCGAGGTAATGTCTATCTCGTCCACCTGGATGACCAGTTCCAGGAAATTCGGGTTGACCATCTGGATAACCGTCGTCGGGGCCATGGAGGGCGAGGGTATGACGTCACCCTCCCTGGCCAGCACCATCGCGATGACGCCGTCGAACGGGGCGGTAATCGTCGCCTCGTCAAGCTGCTTTTGAGCATCCGCCAGCGATTGCCGGGCCAGTTCCACCGCCTGCTGGGTCTGCTTGACGGTCTGGGCAGACGAGGCGACCTGCAATTCCTGGAGGGCGATGTTTTTATCGAGGTCGTTGATATTTTTTTGCGCCAGGGTCACGGCGAGTTCCGCAGCCTGAAGCTGCTTTTTCTTGAGATTGACCTGGTTGGAATCATGGCCGGTTAAAGCGTTATCATAGTTCGCCTGCGCCACGGCGAGCCTGTCCTTGGCGGTGTCGAGTGCGAGGTACCACTTATCAGCATTTTCCGTGATCTGCTTCAGCTGTTCCTGGACGTATTCATACCAGGTCTTGGCCCGGTTTAGCTCGGCCTCCGCAGCCATATAGTCCACGGCGGCGATGCCGGCGTTCAGATTAATCTGGGCCGTATCGCGGGCTATCTGGGCGTTTATCAGGGCCAGCTCCAGTGAATCCCCCGAGTCCCGCAGGTTTTCCAGGGTGTTTTCCGCGGTGCGCTGGGCAAGCTGCGCCTGCATCAGGGTGCCCTCGGCCTGGGTCAGCGCCATCTGCGCCTGCTGCCGGGCCAGTTCCAGCGAGCGGGTATCGAGCGAGGCCAGAACATCGCCGACCTTGACCGCGTCTCCCTCTTTGACCGCTATTTCACTCACCTTACCGGCGCTGCCGAAAGTCAGGCGGGCCTCGCGGGGCGTTTGAATTTTACCGTTGCCGGAAACGCTGACCGTTAAATCACCGCGTGTCACGGCCACTTCCTGGCGGGACACGCCGCTACTATTTCCGCCGCTGCAGGCCGTTGTCCCCAGGACGGCCAACAGCAGGAGTACCGAAACCATACCTGTGAATATCTTCTTTTTCATGAGATACCTCCGGGATTCCCCCGTATCTAAGGCTATGGGGTTATTTCTTAAGAACCAATTTGAGATGAAGCCGCGTCCCCTTTTTATCATAGCGCTCCATCATGGCCGGGAACTCTTTTTCCAGGAAAGCGTAACGGTCATACATCTGTTCCAGCCACTGCCGCCGCAGTAAAGGTTCATCGCGCATCAGCTCCAGACCGCGTTCCGCCATCCGCCGAAAGGTACTGATTTCTTCCTCCAGACCGTGCTGAATAATCTTCCGGAGGGCATCTTCACGGAGGCGGAAGTGGTCGTGTCTTTCACCCGGGATGACATACCTTTCAATCATCCCTATCTGGGTCAGCAGCCGGACGGTGGTGCTGACCGAACCTTTGCTGGCCATCAGGACTTCAGCTATTTCCGCAGGCGACTGGTAAGGCGGGTCGGCGATAAGCAGCCAGCCGAACATGCGCCCGGCCATACGGGTAAGCCCGGTGTTTTCAAAAAGGACACCAACTTCCTCTATAAAGTTCCTTTCCGCGTCCCGTAAATTTAATGACATTTTAATTATTATAAAATGTTCTAAATATTTTGTCAATACTGAACTTAATGAATATTACCAACGGCATACCATGATAGAAACAGAAAATAAAGAAATTCACCTACATCTAATTATTTCAAACAGTCCAGAGATGTTAAAGCACGGGGAGAGTCCACGACGAAATCGGCCTGCAGTTCTGCCGGAAACTCATCTTTGATTCCCCAGGTAGCCAGGCAGCTCCAGCAACCGGCGTTATGCGCCGCCGCAATATCGGCGGCGCTGTCCCCTACAAAGAGCGTGTGGCGTGATGATGAACGCAAACGTTCCAAAGCCAGATTAATACCTTCGGGATGAGGTTTAGGCTGGCTTATATCCTCAAGCCCGATAATAGCCGAAAACATATCGGCGATAGCCATTTCTTTTAATTCATAGCTACATCCGATGCGATTACCTTCAAACTCAATGTCTCGAAATTTACTGCTCACTATCCCTAGCTTATAACCGCGGGACTTGAGCGTGCCCAGCATTTTTCTGATACCAGGGTGGAGCCTTATCCCTCCAAATTGTTTATTCCAGTACACACGCCGGTAGTCATTGAAAAGATTATTGGTTATACCCTGCTCTTCTGCCAGGCGGTTTAAAGCTTTTTCGAACGGGGCGCCTTGCAGGTTGACCAGGAATTGTACGGCGGTAAGACCGGATATTTTCGCCCAGTCAAACACAGTCTGTAAGGCATGGATACGGGCGCCATAGGAATCCAGCAGGGTATCATCCAGGTCGAACAAGACCGTGTTCAAGCGACCTGACCTTTGACTAGCCATTTCCCAGTTCTTCAGCTCGTTTACAGGCCGCCCGGATCGCTTTTGCCACCAGTTCGGCAAAGCCGCCATTTTCAAAGACTTTCAGCGCGGCCTCGGTGGTGCCGCCGCGGGAGGTAACATTCCGGCGCAACTCGATGGGCGGTTGGCCGGACTGCACCAGCAACTGCGCCGAGCCCAGCATCGTCTGGGTGACCAGACCTTCGGCCTCTTTCAGAGGTAACCCGACTTTTACAGCAGCTTCAATCATCGCTTCTGCGAGCAGAAAAACATAAGCCGGGCCGCTGCCGCTGACCGCGGTGACCATGTCGAGGTACTTCTCGTCGGCGAAGTAAATCTCTTTACCCAGCGCGCCCAGGATGGACCGCGCACTGCCTTTCTGCTTTTCGGTGACCTGGGCCGTGGCCGTCCAGCCGGTGACGCCGTAGCCGATGCGGGCAGGGGTGTTGGGCATGGCGCGTACGATACGCTGATGTCCCAGCCCCTCCCCTATTTTGCCGATTCTTACGCCGGCCATAATGGACAAAACAAGCTGGCTCGATTTAAGACTGCCTTTCAAATCGGGCAGGACTTCCGGCAGCGTCTGGGGTTTGACGGCCAGGACGATAACGTCTTTACCGGCCACGGCCTCCCCGTTGCGTCCGGTCACAGACACACCGTACCTATTATTAATATACTGGCGACGTTCCGCGCTGACGTCGCTGACGCAGATGGCGGCAGGCAGGCAGATTTTCTTTTCGATAAGGGCGGCGAGCATGGCCTCCCCCATGTTCCCCCCGCCGATGAAGGCTATTTTCACGGTATTAATACCTCACTGTTGTAAAAAATTACTCTGTCATTGCGAGGGAGCGTTAGCGACCGTGGCAATCTCTATCATCGGGTTACGTTCGTCATGGGGATTGCCACGCTTCGCTCGCAATGACGATTACTTCACGACAATATTCACCAGCTTCCCGGGTACGTATATTATGTTAACTATATTCTTCCCTTCCACCTTAATGTCATTCCGTACTTGATACGGAATCCAGGTGGGGAGGCTGGATTCCCGCCTGCGCGGGAATGACATATATAATATTTCTGAAATCACCTATTTCACTACAATATTTATTAATTTCTGAAAAACATATATTTTGTTAGTTATTTCCTTACCTTTCAAGTAAGGACTAACTTTGGTTGATCCCGCAGCAATTTGCATAGCTTCAACTTCAGTCGTAGATGCTGGAACAACAATCCTGTCCCGCAGCTTGCCGTTGACCTGCACCACCAGTGTGAACTCCTCCGTTTTTATTAACGATCCGTCCCACTGCGGCCAGGGCTGGTTATGAACGCTGTATTTACCGCCCGTCCTCTCCCAGAGTTCTTCGGCCAGGTGCGGGGCCGCCGGCGCCAGCATCAATATCAAGGGCTTGATAGCCGACTCCCAGGCCGTCACGGAGACATTACCCGTCTCTTTAACCTTCCCCAGGTAGTTGGAGAACTCCATAAGCGCCGCCACCATGGTGTTGAAATGGAGCCTTTCCATGTCATCGGTGACCTTCTTGATGGTCTGATGTGTTACGCGAATGAGCTCATCATCGCCGCCGGCGCCGGAGGGAACATACCCATCGAGCACCAGACTCCAGACACGGTTGAGCCACCGGCTCATGCCAGAGATTCCGCTGTCGTCCCATTCCCCGCCCTGGTCCCACGGCCCGATGAACATCAGGTAGGCGCGTACGGTATCGGCGCCCATTTCACTAACGTAAACGTCCGGGTTGACGACATTACCCCGGGACTTGCTCATTTTCTGACGTCCGGCGATGATGACGCCCTGGTTGAACAGCTTGGTAAAAGGCTCGCCGAAATCGACCAGCCCCATGTCCCTTAACGCCTTGATGAAGAAACGCGTATAGAGTAGGTGCATTACGGCGTGCTCGGCGCCGCCGGTATAGATATCCACCGGCATCCAGCGCCTGACCGTCTCGAGGTCGAAGGCCGCTTTGTCATCATGCGGACTACAATAGCGCAGGAAATACCACGAGGAGCACATAAAGGTGTCCATCGTATCCGTCTCCCGCCTGGCCGGAGCTGAACAGTTCGGGCAGACGGTGTTGACGAATTTAGCATTGTACTTCAGGGGCGATTCGCCGGTGGGCTTGAACTCGGCGTCCTCCGGCAGCAGCACCGGCAGGTCCTGCTCCGGCACAGGGACGATGCCACACTTATCACAGTAAACCATGGGGATGGGCGCGCCCCAGTAGCGCTGCCGGGAGATGAGCCAGTCGCGGAGTCGATAACTTATAGTGCGTTGGCCCCACCCCTTTTCCTCAAGATAAACAGAAACTGCCTCGATACCCTCCTGGCTCGGGGTGCCGTCGAACTGCCCGGAGTTGACCATTGTCCCTGGCTCGATGTAAGCCTCCCGGAGCTCCTGGCCATCCCAGCCCGGCGGTGCGATGACCACCGGAATGGGGATATCGTATTTTTTCGCAAAAGCAAAGTCGCGCTCGTCGTGGGCGGGCACGGCCATGACAGCGCCGGTGCCGTAGCTGGCCAGGACGTAATCGGCAATCCAGATGGGGACTTTATCCCCGTTGAGGCGGTTGATGCAGTAGGCCCCGGTGAAAACACCGTCCTTCTCCTTTTCCGAAGAAAGCCGCTCTATCTCGTTCAGCCGCCGCGTCCTGGCGATGTAGGCTTCTACCGCGTCTTTCTGTTCCGCGGAGGCAATCCGGGCCACCAGAGGGTGCTCCGGCGCCAGCACCATGAAAGTCACCCCGAAGACGGTATCGGGGCGAGTGGTGAAAACCCTTATCTCTTTTTCGGCAACCCCGGGAATGTCCAGCCCAAAGGATATCTCGGTGCCCTGGCTGCGGCCTATCCAGTTACGCTGCATAATCTTGATGCGCTCCGGCCAGTCAATGCCGTCGAACTCCAGCAGCTCGTCGGCATATCTGGTGATGCGGAAAAACCATTGCTCCAGGTTGCGGTGCACTACCGGGGTTTCGCAGCGCTCACAGAGGCCCTCCCCCACCACCTGCTCGTTGGCCAGCACCGTCTGGCAGCGGGGGCACCAGTTGACCGGCGCCT
>CAYWZO010000007.1:0-51859 GCA_964462865.1 uncultured Dehalococcoidaceae bacterium
CTTATCGGTACGGGTGCGGCCGTACCATTTCCCCTTTCGTCTCCCTTCCACCAGTATTGCCACAATTGACCCCAGCAGGCGGGCGTTGAGCCCGGTCTGTATTTCCTGCTGGAGTTCCTCCGTTTTTTCCAGCCTCGCCTTCTTCACGGCGGGCGGCACATCGTCGGTTAATTCCCTGGCGGCGATGGTGCCCGTCCGGAGTGAATAAGCGGCTATATGCACTGTATCAAACTTTATCGCGGAGAGCAAGTCCAGCGTCTGCCGGTACAGGCTCTCGCTTTCGCCCGGGAAACCGACGATGACATCGGTGCTGATGGCGACGCCGGGGACTTTGTTTCGTATGTCCTCCACGAGCTTATGGTACCCTGCTACCGTGTAGCCGCGACGCATCGCTTTGAGGATTGCATCGCTCCCTGCCTGGACGGGCAGGGTTATCTGCTCGCAGACCTTTTCCAGCCCGGCGATGGCCCCGATGAGCCTCGGGCTCATGTCCTTGGGATGGTTGGTCAGGAAGCGCAGGCGTAAAAGACCGTCGATACTATTCAGTTCGGCCAGCAGGTCGGCCAGGTCGGGCTTTCCGGGTAGGTCGTGCCCGTAAGAGTCCACATTCTGACCCAGCAGGATGATTTCTTTAGCGCCCCGCCCCACCAGTTCCCTGACTTCACAGGCTATTTCGGTCACGGGCCGGCTTCTTTCCCGGCCGCGCCGGTAGGGGACGATGCAGTACGAACAGAAGTTATCGCACCCCTGGCTGATAGTCACAAAGGCGCTGACCGGCGGGCGGGCGGGCAGCGTCGGCGCCGCAGGCTGTTCCAGCCAGGGCGGTGGCTCCCCGGCCTGGAAAAAGTGGTCAATGTGCGGGTAGCTTTTTTTCAGCCGCGCGATATCGGAATTTACGAAGCAGCCGGTCAGCGCCATGACCGTGTCCGGTCGCTCTTTTTTCAGCTGTTTCAGCGCGTTCAGCTTGTTGACGACGCGGTCCTCGGCGCTCTGGCGCACCACGCAGGAGTTGAGGACGACGAGGTCGGCGTCATTAATGTGCCCGGCCGCTGTATAGCCGAGCTCCTCGAAGCGGGCGGCCAGCCTGGCCGACTCCGCCCGGTTCATCTGGCAGCCGATGGTCCAGATATGATAATAAGGCATAACATTATATACTTTGTGTGAGTGTATGGGTATGTAATTTGGATAACACTTCCCCAACCACCAACTACAAATTACCAACTACTCGAATGGCGGAGGGAGTGGGATTCGAACCCACGTCCCCAGTTACCCAGGGAAAGCGCTTAGCAGGCGCCCGCACTAGACCACTATGCGATCCCTCCGCGGCGCGTTAAAAAAATCATGGTCTTTTTAACCATTTTATGATAACATAATCCCCCTGATGGCTCAATCATAAATTTCCGGACAATCTCAAGCCAGATTTATGATATAATGAGATAAATGAAGAAGATGGGCATCACCACCACCGTCCCCGTCGAGGTGGTGCTGGCCGCCGGCTACCGGCCCGTCGACTTAAATAATGTCCTCGTGGCCGACTCCGCCCCCGAACGGCTCATCAACATCGCCGAGAGGGCCGGCTTCCCCCTCAATTCCTGCGCCTGGATAAAGGGCATCTACGGTGCCTGCCTGGATGGAGGCATCGAAGATGTCCTCTGCGTCACCGGCGGCGACTGCTCCAATACCATCATGCTCATGGAGACCCTCAAGCTCAAGGGACTGAACGCCATGTCTTTCGCCTACCCCGAGCGCCCCGATATTCATCTGATGCAGGTGGCCCTGGAAAAACTGGCCGCGGCACTCGGCACCACGCTGGCCGCCGCTGGACAAGTAAGGCGGGAGCTCCAGCCGGTCCGCGACCTTACGCTCAAGCTGGACGAGCTTGCCTGGCGGGGAAACCGGGTCGGGGGATGGGAAAATCACCTCTGGCTGGTCTCCGCCTCGGATTTTAACGGGGATTATCAACGTTATTACCGGGAATTACAGTCCCTGCTCGAAACCTGCACCCGCCGCCCCCCGTATCCTGAAGGTGAGACCCGGCTGGCCTACATTGGCGTGCCGTCCGTGTACGCCCGGGAGCTTTATCCCTATATAGAAAAACACGGGGCGCGGGTGGTCCTTAACGAGGTGCAGCGCCAGTTCGTTATGCCGGAGCCGGGCGCCTCGCTGGCGGAGCAGTACGCCAATTATACTTATCCCTATTCTATCAACGAGCGTATCAGGGATATTAAGACCGAAATCCAAAAACGGCGTATCGACGGCGTGATACACTACGTACAGGCGTTCTGCCACCGCGGCATCGGTGATATCGTCTTCCGCCAGGCCCTCGACCGTCCGGTGCTAACGCTGGAAGGCAACGCCGACTTTTTCCTCAACGCTCACGTCAAGACCCGCATCGAGGCTTTCCTCGATATGATACAGCGGAAACAAAATTCCGTAAGGGTGGGTTTCAGACCTGCCCCGACCTCCCGCTTTTAAAAATAAATTCATAGGAGGTTTTCATGGCAACGAAAATTGGCATCAATGGCTTCGGGCGCATCGGCCGGCTGACCCTCCGGGCTTTGCAGGCACACCACAAAGGGAAAATAGAAGTGGTCGCCGTCAATGACCTCGCCGATACCAGGACTAATGCCCACCTGCTCAAGTGGGACAGCGTCTACGGGCGCTATCCGGGTGAAATCTCGGCTAAAGAGAAAGCTATCGTCGTTGACGGGCAGGAAATCCAGGTAATCTCGGAGCGCGACCCCGCCGCCATCCCCTGGGGCCAGTACGGCGCGGACATTGTCATTGAGTCCACCGGCCTTTTCACCGATGCCACTAAAGCCATAGCCCACACCAAGGGTGGCGCGAAGAAAGTAATCATTTCTGCCCCTGCCAAAAATGAAGATGTCACCATCGTCCTCGGCGTCAATGAGAAAGACTACGACCCCGTGAAGCACAAGATTATATCCAACGCTTCCTGCACCACCAATGGCATCGCGCCGCCGGTCAAGGTGCTGCATGAAGCCTTCGGCATCAGCAAGGGTCTCATGACTACTATCCACTCCTATACCAACGACCAGGTGGTGCTGGATACCGTCCATAAAGATATCCGCCGCGCCCGGGCCGCCGGGCTGAACATTCTTCCTACCACCACCGGTGCCGCTAAGCTGGTAGGTAATCTGGTCAAAGGCCTGGAAGGCAGGATTCACGGCCTGGCCTTCCGCGTACCCACACCGACCGTCTCGGTCATCGACTTCGTTTGCACCGTGGAAAAAGAGGTAACCGTCGAGCAGGTCAATGCTGCCATGAAAAAAGCCGCCGCCGGCTCGCTGAAGGGTATTATGGAATTCTGTGAAGAAGAACTGGTCAGCATGGACTTCAAGGGCAACTTCCACAGCTCCATCATTGACGGGCCGGGCACCATGGTCATCGGCGGCAATATGGTCAAGATACTGGCCTGGTACGATAACGAGTGGGGCTACTCCTGCCGCCTGGGCGACCTGGTGCTGTATATCGCCAGTAAAGGACTTTAAGAAGGTTAACTGACGTACCGGCAAGGCGCGGGATGGATAAACTTAATAGCCAGATCCAGGATGCCATGAAACCATACGGCTACAAGGTAAGGACTGTGTCCATCGTACACCTGACGGAGGCGCAGGACGAGGTGGGGAGGCTGATCAGGCGGGGGTTGGTGGACAAAGGGCTATCGGCAAACTGGCATTTTTACCTGAAGACCAGTGAAGACCTGCCGCAAGCTGAAACTATCTTCGTCGTGGCCATGCCCCAGCCTTTTACCCACCTGACGTTCGCCTGGCAGGGAATGACTTACCCCGCCGATATTCCCCCTACCTATTTTACCCGGGCCGATGATTCCCGTGCTGAAAGTGTTATCCAGGGCGTGCTTGGACCCGCCGGGTACAGGATGGTCAAAGCCCGTCTGGCGTTGAAGACGCTCGCCGTCAGGAGCAGCCTTGCCGCCTACGGTAAAAATAACCTCGCTTATGTGCCGGATATGGGCAGCCTTTTCCAGCTGGTGGCCTTTTATGCCGATTGCTCCTGTGAAGAGGACGGCTGGCGGGAACCCGAAGTGATGAAAGCTTGCGCCGATTGTGCGCTTTGCCATCAGGCCTGCCCTAGCGGCAGCATAACCGCCGGACGCTTCCTGATTCACGCTGAAAGGTGCCTTGGGTTCCTCAACGAACAAGAACCGGGTGTTCCCCACTGGGTCAAATGTCAACCGGACTGGCGTCATGCCTTAATCGGCTGCCTGAGTTGCCAGTCGGTGTGTCCGGTCAATAGACCTTATCTGCAGAATATCGCGGCCGGCCCGTCTTTCTCCGAAGATGAGACTGCCGTGATTTTAAATGATACCCGCTGGGAGCGTTTGGAAGAAGAAACCAGAAATAAGCTGGCTGATATCCGCGGTATTTATCCGCTGTTGCCGCGGAACCTGGCGGCACTGATTGAAAAGCAGCGGCTAAGTGGATAAAGGCATGACTTTTGTCATGATTTTTTAAATAAAAAGAGAAACCTTTAGTGTTATGTACCTAAGTACCGATTGACATTTTATGGAAAGAGTAATTAAAATTAGCCAAAGCACCTGAAAGGGTTTTACATGAAACTTGTCGTTATTGGCTTCGGGCAGTGCGGCGGCAGGGTGGCTGACGAGTTTGCCCGGCTCAATATCCGGGCCCGCGGCCTGCGCGGCCTCAACATCATCACCGGGGTCTATGCCGTCAATACCGACCTGGCCGACTTGAGCGGTCTGACCACCATCAAGTCCGATTTTGAGCACCGTATTCTCATCGGCAACAAAAAGACCGGCGGCCACGGCGTGGGTAAAATCAACGAGCTCGGCGCAGAACTGGCCCGGGAAGATGCCGATAAAGTCATCGAGACCATCAGGAACGCCAAGTACTTTACCGAAACGGATGCCTTCCTGCTGGTGGCCAGCGCCGCCGGCGGCACCGGCTCGGGCGCTATCGGGGTCATGACGCAGCTTATTAAAGAGCGCTACGTGGACAAGCCGGTCTATAACCTTATCATCCTTCCTTTTGAACATGAGGAGGTTACCGAAGACCGCACCGTTTATAACGTGGCCACCTGCCTGAAATCGAGCTATCTGGTGGCGGACGCCATTTTCCTGGTGGACAACCAGCGGTACGCCATGAAGGACTCGCCGGTGAGCAGCAATTTACTCAAGATTAACACCATGATCGTCCAGCCGTTTTTCAACCTGCTCTGCGCCGGCGAGGAGACAAAGCACCGGTATATCGGGGCCAAGATACTCGATGCCGGGGACATTATCCAGACCCTCGTCGGCTGGACGACACTGGGCTACGGGCGCTCCCACTCGCCGGTGTTCAAGTCATTATTCAGGATGAGCCGCGATTTCCGGGACAAGGCCACGGAAACACAGAAGGGCGTCCAGGCCCTCGACGAGGCTGTCAGCGGGCTTTCCATCAAGTGCAATCCGCTGGACTCCAAGCGGGCGCTTTATCTCATTGCCGCTCCCGCCCGGGAAATCAATGTCGACCTGATTAAAGAGCTCGGCACTTATATCAAGAATATGGCCCCGGAAGCGATTATCCGGAGCGGTGACTATCCGCGGGAGAAAGGCGTTATGGATGTAACGCTGGTACTCTCGGAATTGAGCGATGTGGAGAGGGTGAGGAACTTCTTCACCAAGGCTATTAACCTCATCACCGACCTCAAGAAACGCCAGGAGGGCCTGGTACACACCCAGCGGGGGATTGATATCACCATTAAGGATATTCCTTCGCTGCTGTAAGCGAATTATTCAATCTATCGCCGGGATTCACCAGAAGACCGGCCGCCAATCCGCCCTAGGGGTTTTCAAAAAAACATCATTGCGAGGAGTCCCGATGAAATCGGGGCGGCAAAGCAATCCGTCCTTTTAAAACTGGTGCACGGATTACTTCGCTTCGCTCGCAATGACGAATGAAACAATACCAGCAAATATTATTTGACTGATGGTCACAGCCTATCTGGCAATCTTGGAATAGATCTGCCAGGCCTGCTCGATGGTCTCGTCGCGGACTGCCCAGGCCTTCGCGACATTCTCATCGCGTGCTTTGGCGGCTTCGCTAACGGCGGCTTCGTGAGCCGAACTGGCGGCGGCCTCCGCCGCCTTGTGGGCTTCTTCCGCGCGCTGCATCAGGCCCTCACGGGCTTTGGCTGCTTTGGCCAGCGCCTCGTCACGGTCTTTTGAAGCCTGCATTACGATGGACTCATAAGCCCGGTAAGCTTGCGCCTCCGCCCTCTTGTAGGCTTTAGCTACCTGCATCTCGTTTTCATGATATGCCTTGGCGACCTGGCGCTCGGCATCCATATAGGCGGCATAGGCCCTTTCGGCCTGGCTCATGACCTCGTCAAGCGCGGACTTGGGGCGTTCTGCCATGGGTTCTGCTTCCTCGGTGGGAGCTTCAGCTTTCACTTCGGCCGGGGCGGCGGACTTCTTTGTGCGTTCTTTCTGGGCAGCCACAGGACACCTCCTTAAATGATTCTGATATTGTTTATCGCTTTATTAATTACTTTTGGTTACTACTTAGTGCCAAGTATATGGTGCACCCTGTAAAAAGTCAAGCCAGATTTAGGCGTGGGGACAGGCATCTGGTAAAGCTTTAAAAAAATTTTTCCGGTTCATTACTCCGGTAACCAGCAGCCGCTTAATCATCTTCTGAATCGGTATCGGTCTTCTTGGTACGCTGGGACTTTTTGCTTTCATACATCTTGGCCAGGGATTCCAGACGTGCCTCCATTGTCCCCTTGGTCTCCTTAAGCTTGGCCTGGGATTTCTGGCTGATTTCCGCGGTGTCTTCGACCGCCTCTTCCATCTCTTCCTCGGTCTCCGGGGCCGGTGTGCTTTCCTCTTCTTTCTCGCTCCTGGCGGTATCGACCGGGGTTTCTTCGCCGGTTTCTTCCTCCGGTGTTTCTTCAGTGGTGTGGCCGTCTTTAATATTGACTTTATAGGCTTTCAGCGATGCTTCGGCAGCCTCCCGCGCCACCTTGGCGGAGGCTTCGGTGGCTTCCTTGATGGCCTTCACCGTTTTCTCTGCCGATTCGCGGGCGGCTTTAACTAATGCCCCCGTCACTTCCCTGGCGGACTTAACCGCGGCGTCGGCCGCTTCCTTCGTCTGGCGGCTTATCTCTTCGGCGCGGTTCATGGCTGCCTGTATTTTCTTCTGGGAATCTTCATTGGTTTTTTGTATTGCCGAGATGGCCGCTTCAATCGCTGCTTCCGTGGCTTCCTTCGTCTGGCGGCTTATCTCTTCAGCCTGGTCCAGAGTTGCCTGTATTTCTTTCTGCGAACCCTCGTTGGTTTTTTCCATCGCCGAGATTGCCGCTTCAATCGCTGCTTTGGTGGCCTCCTTCGTCTGGCGGTTAATATCTTCGGCTTGGTTCAGGGCTGTCTGTATTTCTTTCTGGGTGGCTTCTCCGGCCTCCTGCGCCGAAACCGTGGCCGTGTCAATAGCCGACTGGACGATTTTCAGAGACTCTTCCGCCGTCTCACGGGCGGCCCGGCTCAAGGCCTCGGCACGGCTGACTGCCTGCTCGGACTCTTGTCTCGTGGCTTCAATAGCCTCCTGGGCTGTTTTAGCGGTCTCTTCGGCTACGGTCCGGGCGGCGTTGCCTATTTCTTCCATCCTGGCAATAGCATTCAGGAACTCCTGGGATGTCGCTTCGGCCCTATCTCTGGCCTCTTTGCCTATCACTTCGGCCCGGGCAGCAACCTCCTGCCCTTTAGTTGTCGCTGCTGCCGCGGCTTCTTTGGTTTCGTTACAAATCTGTTCAATCCTGGTTAACGTTTCCTGGAATTCCGCGGCGGACCTGGCAGCGCTTTCGTTTGCCTCTTTACTGATGGTTTCCGCCTGGTTAATGGCTTTCTGCGATGTCTTGATGGCTTCTGCGGATGAAGCCCGGGCTATTTCACTGGCGGTCTCAGAGGCCGCCAGCGTTTCCTTGGCTATTTCTTCCGCCCGGAGCATCGATTCCTGGGTGATGGCGTTCATTTGTTCCTTGGCCTGTCTGGCTTCCTGACTGAGGGCCTCGATACGCCGCATTGTTTCCTGGGAGGTTCTCTGGGCTGCCTCAGCCACTTCCCGGGCGACTTTGCTGATGGCCTCGGCCCGGCTGGTCACCTCCTGCGCCGCCCTGGCGGCAACCTCAGCAACTTCCCTGGTTGTTTTACTGGTTTTTTCCGACCGACTCACAGCATCCTTGGCGGTCTTGTTGACCGCTTCGGAGGTATCCCTGGCTTCTCTGGCCATCTTATCCGCCCGGCCGACGGCCTCTCTAAGGCCTCTGATGGATTCATCGGCGGCGTCCTTGGCCGTTTTAACCGTGGCCTCGGCCTGACTTACCGCTTCGTTGGAGACTTCGGCGGCCATTTCGGCGGTTTTTTTAGCTTCACGGCTGGTCTCATCAATACGGTTTAAGCCCTCCTTGGAGAGCATCAGCGCCGATTCCGCGATCTGCATGGCCTCGATGCCCGTTTTTTCCGCCCGGGCAATGGCCTCCTCGAAGGCCTTAACCACGGCCTGTGTCGTGTCTTTGGGTTTTCTGTTTATTTCCTCGGCGCGGGCAATAGCTTCCTGGGCCGCTTTAATCGTCGCCTCGGCGGCTTCCCTGGCCTCGTGGACGATTTTTTCCGCTCGGGCTATTGCTTCTTGGGCAGTTGCCGCCGCGGACTCGGCGGCCTTTTTGGCCTCACGGCCGATCTGCTCCGCCCGGTGCGCTGCGTCATAGGCAGCCTTGTTCGATACCCCGGCGGCCTCTCTGGCGGCCCGGCTCAAGGCTTCGGCCCGGGCTACTGCTTTTTCCAGGTCGCTTATATTGCCTTCTTTTATATCAGGAGACATTTATCCACCTGTTCATCAGGATAACCATCATAACACCTACCCTACCCATTATATTATTCAATTTTCAGTTTTTCAATAAATCAATTGGTGTCAGGGAAAGATAGCCCTTAAGTCATGGATAACCACCATACTAAAATAACCGGTGAGAAACACCGATAGAATCATTGACAATCTCATGGCATTATGCTAAAAATAGCATAACTACATCAGAGAATTGAGGTGCAATATGAAATTAGTGGTTGTTGGTTTAGGGCAATGTGGTGGCAGAATCGCAGATGAGTTCGCCAGGTTAAACGGCAGGGCGAGAGGCCGGCGTGGCATGAATATTATTACCGGTGCGTTTGCCGTCAACACGGATGCTGCTGATTTAAGCGGCTTAACCGGTATCAGCAAAGACCACCGCCATCGTATACTCATCGGCGGCCGCAAGACCGGCGGACACGGAGTGGGTAAAATCAACGAGCTCGGCGCCGAGATAGCCAAGGAAGATGCCGATAAAATCGTTGATGCCATCCGGACCACCAAGGGATTCTTTGAGACGGATGCCTTCCTCCTCATCGCCGGCTCGGCGGGCGGCACCGGCTCCGGCGCTATCTCCGTCCTCACCCAGTTCCTCAAAGAACGCTACATCGACAAGCCGATATGGGACCTGGTCGTACTTCCCTTCGAACATGAAGAATCTACTGAAGAGCGGACGGTCTTCAACGTGGCTACCTGTCTGAAGTCGTGCTACTCCGTGGCCGATGCCGTTTTTCTGGTCGATAATCAGAGGTACGTTCGCAAGGACTCATCCATCCAGACCAACGTGACCAAAATTAACAGTATGATAGCTGAACCGTTCTACAACCTGCTCTGCGCCGGTGAGGAGAAAAAGTCGAAATACATCGGGGCCAAACTGTTGGATGCCGGTGACATTATCCAGACCGTGGTGGGATGGACGGTCGTCGGCTACGGCAAGACCATGGCGCCGCTGTTCAAGCTCCCCATCGAGCTGAGGAGCGATTTCCGGAAGAAAGGCTCGGAAATCCAGAAGGGCATCCAGGCCATGGATGAGGCCATCAGCGAACTGTCACTCAAGTGCAACCCTGCCGATTGCCGGAGGGCGCTCTACCTCGTCTCCGGCCCCGCCAAGGAAATGAACATGGACATGGTCAAGGAAATCGGCGATTACATGAGGGACATCGCCCCTGAGGCTATCATCAGAAATGGCGATTATCCGCGGGAAAGGGGACTGGTGGATGTTACCGTACTCCTGTCCGAGCTAAGCGACGTGGAAAAGGTACGCGACTATTATATCCGCTCCACCGACCTTATCCCCGAGTTCAAGAAGAGGCAGGAAGAAACCGAGGACAAGCTCAAAGCCTTGGAAGACGTATCGCGGGATATACCCTCGCTGCTGTAAAGTAAGTTCCTATTAAGAAGCAATCTGGCGGGCGCCAACCCGGAGTAAGCATTAACTGGCCGGGGCGCCCGCTGTTTTTTTACCGCCGTTGGATACCTCTTTTTGGTAACTCAACCCTGATGTCATTGCTTCATCAAGGAGTTAACCCTGAAGGTGACCGAAGGGCTCCTCACGATGAAAGTCTGCCATAAAATATTTTATATCCAATTATCCATCAAACTGTAATGAATTGTTTATATCCCGGTAGCCGATATTTATGTTTTGATTACCGCCTTACTGTTATCCTGAATGTGCTGGAATGGCGAAAGACCGCCAGCAGATAGAAAAACAGAATCAGGGAAAACATGGGTTGACGCTGCGGGAGAGCATGGTTGACCTTATGTTTATCGCTCTTCCGTACGAAGAGGAGGGTGCTGTTATGAAGAGGCTTTTGGCAAAAATACGCAAGGCCCAGGAAGGCATTACCGGTCTGGAAACCGCTATTATCCTCATCGCGTTCGTCATCGTAGCTTCGGTGTTCTCCTACGTGGTCCTCTCCGCCGGTCTTTTTTCATCGCAGAAAGTGAAGGAGGCGGTGAGCGCGGGTATAGATTCCACCATGGCCGCGCTCGAATTAAAAGGCGATATCATCGCTAAAATGGAGAATGGCGAAGCCATCGAAATATACGTATTCCTGGGCATACCTTCCGCCGGGACGCCGGTCGATTTGAATCCCGCCTCGACCAATGTCAGCTCGATGGTCATAACTTATAGTGACGCGACAACGCTGGTACCATCCATGAACTGGACGCTGACCAAGTTAAGCACCATCAACGATGATAATCTTCTCGACCCCAACGAGCTGTTCCAGGTCACGATACTGGTATCTTCTTCCGGCAATGTTACTATCGGCCCTTACCACCGTTTTTCGCTCGAGTTGAAGCCCCCGGATGGCCCGGTGTTGGCCGTGCAGCGGACTTTCCCGGCCAGAGTCAGCGAGTACGTGAATCTGCACTGACGGGGTGGCACGGGAACAAAGATACCTGTGAAGAAAGCAACAGAAAAAAGATTAGTCTGATATAAAACTTGCGGTATGTTGTCAAGAGAAGTGGTGCCGCCAGGCATCACTTCTTTGTTTTGATGGCCCATAATTCCCGGAAGATGCGGCGTTTGCTGTCCAGCGGTACGGGGTAATTGTGTTCCAGCAGGTCGACATGTTCCCGGGGAATGCCGGCCATATCGGCCAGGTTCTGCTGGGTAAGCAGACAGCTGATGCGAAGGCGCCTGGCCTCGGTGCCGTGGGTTGACTTTTCCGATGAAGTCAGCGTTCCCTTCATGATAGTACCCTGAAATCATAATATATTTCTTCCCGACGGACTGAAAAGCAGGGATATACCCCGTTAGACTGGGTGCTCACACCCAAATAACTTGAAATAACGTCATTAACTCTGCTAAGCTTTGAGCCAGAAACCAGACAAGGGAGAGTGCAGTGCCGGCAGACCTGTCCGTCCAACTGGCACCTAAAAATAAAAGAGGGCTGCTCCTGGCCAACCCGGTGATGACCGCCTCCGGCACCTTCGGCTACGGGACGGAATACCGCCAGCTATTTGATATCCAGCGGCTGGGGGCGATTGTCTGTAAAGGCACCACCCTGGAGCCACGTGAAGGGAACCCGCAGCCTCGCCTGGTGGAGACCGCCGGCGGTGTGCTCAATTCCATAGGTCTGCAGAATATCGGTGTTAAAGCGCTGATAGAGGAAAAGGCGCCAGTCTGGGCGGGCTGGCGGGTGCCGGTCATCGTTAACATTGCCGGAGATACCGTGGAAGAATACGCGGCACTGGCTAAAAGGCTGGATGGCGTTAAGGGTATCAGCGGCCTCGAAGTCAATATCAGTTGCCCCAACGTCAGGGCCGGCGGCGCTCTCTTCGGCGCTGATCCGGCCACGGCGGCTAAAGTCACCGCCGCTGTCAGGGCCGCCACGTCGCTGCCGGTTATCGTCAAATTGACTCCGAATACCGGAGATATTAGCGGGGTCGCCCGGGCGGTGGCTGGCGCCGGTGCCGATGCTGTATCGCTGGTCAACAGCTTTAAAGGTATGGCGATAGACATCGCGACAAGAATCCCGGCTTTCAGCAACCTCACCGCGGGTCTGTCCGGCCCGGCGATAAAGCCCCTGGCGCTGGCCCTGGTCTATGAAGTGGCCGGCGCGGTGAAAATACCGGTCATTGGTATCGGGGGCATCGCCAGCGCCGCCGACGCCCTGGAATATATCATGGCGGGCGCCAGCGCCGTGCAGGTGGGCTCGGCCACTTACCGCAACCCCCGCGCTGCCCTGGATGTCCTCGAGGGAATCGAGCGGTTCATGGAAACGGAAGGGGCGAAGAAACTGGCGGAGATTATCGGGGCGGCGAGGCCTTCTGGAAAAGCATAATCTCGTTTCCGGGCAGCCGGTCCACGCGACCATCGGCGGCCATCATCTCCAGGTGGGACAGGGTCTCCAGGACAGCTATCCTTTTATGGAAGTCGGGCAAAGAGTGCCAGCTGCCTTCTTGTCCCCATCTCACCTCCTGGGCGACCTGGAAACTGGTGCCGGGTCGGTTCCCCAGGGCAACCAGGATTTCACCGTTCCTTTGCTCATGGTGCTGCAAGATTTCCTCGATGCGTTCCCGAAAGTTGGTAAACGGCTTTTCATGGCCGGGCAGGACGAGTGCCACCTCCAGTCGCTTAAGTTCTTTAAGCGAGTTCAGATACCTGCCGAGGGGGTTTTCAATAGCCTGGGGATGGACGCTGACATTGGGCGTGATGGACGGCAGGATATGGTCGCCGGAAAGGAAGATTTTTTTCTCCGGTTCGTAGAGGCAGATGTGGCCGGAGGAGTGGCCCGGCGTCCAGATGACGTTGAAGTTAAATTCGCCGGTGGTCACGGTCTCGCCGTCATGGAGGGTGATATCGGGGTAGGCAGTGACGACGTACCGCTCCAGCCCCACTGTCGCGTTGCTCAAGGTGGATATTATTTTCGCAGGGACGCCGTTGGCCTCGAGCAGGCGGTCTATCTGGTTAATCAGACCTTCCATGGAAATATAGCGTGAATTGATGAAGCCTTCTTCGATGTGGTGCATGGCGAGGCTGGCACCGGAAAGCTTTTTTATCCGCCCGGCCATCCCATAGTGGTCGGGATGGACATGGGTCACCAGTATCTGGGAGATTTCTTTGACATCGGCCCCGATTGCCGCCATGCCCTTTTGCAGCGTCGCGAAACCCGCATCGGTATTCCAGCCGACGTCGACCAGGAGATAGCCGCTGGCCCCCCTGATGAGGTAGGCGTTGGTGTAGTCCAATCCCGCCTCATCGGTAGGCATCGGCATCTTGAACCAGTAGATACCAGGGGTAATTTCCGTCATTTTTTCTCTTTTCTTAATAAGTTTTTTGGATTGTCATTGCGAGGAGCGTAGCGACGCGGCAATCTCTATCATTGTACTAAGTATGTCTAAGGGATTGCCACGCTTCGCTCGCAATGACAATTATCGCGTTTTAATGTTACTAAAAGCTTTCATCCCCGCGTAACCGGCGTTTTTACCCAGTTCATCCTCGATGCGCAGGAGTCGGTTATACTTGGCGGTGCGCTCGGAACGGCAGGGGGCGCCGGTCTTTATCTGGCCGGTGGATAGCCCCGCGGCGAGGTCGGCGATAGTGGTGTCTTCCGTTTCGCCGGAGCGGTGGCTGATGACGGCCGTCCAGCCGGCCTGCCGGGCCATGTTGATGGCGTCAATGGTCTCCGTCAGCGTCCCTATCTGGTTGAGTTTGATAAGGATGGAGTTGGAGGCTTTGAGACTGATGCCTTGGGCGAGGCGCTTGACGTTGGTGACATAGAGGTCGTCGCCGACGAGCTGGACTTGGCTGCCCAGCTTCTTCGTGATGAGCTGCCAGCCTGCCCAGTCGTCCTCGGCCATGCCGTCCTCGATGCTGATGATGGGGTAGGCGGCGACCCATTTGACATAAAAATCTACCATCTCGTCAGCCGTCAGCGTTTTGCCTTCCCGTGCGAGGACGTACCTGCCATTCTGGTAAAATTCGCTGGAGGCCGGGTCCAGGCCGATATAGCAGTCCCGGCCGGGTTTGTAACCGGCCGTCTCGATGGCGGCCAGGATGACTTCCACGGCGTCTTTGTTCGAGGGGAGGGAGGGGGCAAAGCCGCCTTCGTCGCCGACATTGGTGTCCAGCCCCTTATCTTTAAGTACTTTTTTCAGTGCCTGGTAGACCTCGGCGCCCATCCGCAGGGCCTCTTTGAAGCTCTTGGCTCCCGCCGGTAGCACCATGAACTCCTGCAGGTCGGTGGAGTTGGCAGCATGCTTGCCGCCGTTAAGGATGTTCATCATCGGCACGGGCAGGGTATAGCTTTCAGCGCTGCCTAGGTAGCGGTATAGCGGCGCCGCTTTATAGTTGGCGGCGGCATGGGCCACCGCCAGAGAAGCCCCCAGGATGGCGTTGGCACCGAGTTTAGACTTGTCCGGCGTGCCGTCAAGTTCAATCAGGGCGTGGTCGATTTCCGCCTGTTTGGCGGCGTCCATCCCGGTGATGGCCTTGGCAATAGCGCCGTTGACGTTGGCGACCGCTTTCAGGACGCCCTTGCCCCCGTAGCGGGCTTTATCACCGTCACGGAGCTCCAGGGCTTCGTGTTTGCCGGTGCTGGCCCCGGAGGGCACGGCGGCCCGTCCACGCGCGCCGCCGGTAAGCTCGACCTCCACCTCCAGCGTCGGGTTGCCGCGGGAGTCCAGGATTTCCCAGGCCTTGATGCTTTTAATCGTTGACATGGCTTTCTCCAATATCAGGCAATTGTATTCCGGTCGTTGATGAGGGCCAAAGCTTTGTCCACCGCTTCTTTGGCGTTTTTAGCAATAATAATGTTTTTATCTACCCGGCCGTCAATCGAAAGCGCCCAGGTATCCAGGCCGATGACGGGGATACCGGCCTGTAAAGCGTAGCCGATTTCCGTGAGTGTCCCGTAGCTACCGTCGATGGCGATAACGGCCTGCGAGGTCCTGGCCACCGCCACGTTCCGGGCGTAGCCGATGCCGGTGACGATGGGTATTTTCACGTAGGGGTTGGCACTTTTCCGGCTGTCCCCCGGCAGTATCCCTATAGTCAGGCCGCCCTCGCTGACCGCGCCCTTGCAGGCGGCCTCCATGACGCCGGCCATCCCGCCGCAGACCAGGACGGCTCCCCGCCGGGCAATTTCACGACCGACCTCTTCGGCCAGGGCGGCAGCCGGCGCGTTTATTTCGCTGCCGCCGATAACGCCGATGAAAATTAGCCTGTCTTTCAATCAAAGTATTCCTAGGAGAGATATAAAAATTATAACACCTGAAGGTATAGCGGGGCAAAATAATACGGCTTTGACTTCTGAAATTTGAGTTTTGAGCTACTAGTTAAACCTGTTCATGGCGGCGTCCAGCCCCTCGGACAGCAGGCAGGTTATCGCCGCGCTAACGGTTGGCAAGTTTTTTTCAATTATCTTTCTCTCTTCGGCCGTAAAATCGGAGAGCACGTAGCCAATCACCGCTTCCTCCCTGTCCGCCGGGGCGCTTTCCTTTATGTCCGGCCGCCCGATGCCCACGCGGACGCGGTAAAAATCGCGACTGCCGGTACGCGCGATGATGGAGTCGATGCCCTTGTGACCGCCGGAACTGCCGCCCAGGCGCAGGCGTATTTTACCCGTGGGCAGGTCAAGGTCGTCATGGATAACGATGAGGTCGGATGGAATAACGTTGAGCTTTCTGATTAAAGCGCTGACCGATTCCCCGCTGGCGTTCATGTAGGTCTGCGGCCGGGCCAGCACGACGCGGTGGCCGGCGATGTGGCCGATGCCGGTGCGGGCCTGCCCCTGCTTTCTATCGAAGCGGATTTTTTGCACCCTGGCCAGGTGGCTGACGCACATGAAACCGACGTTATGGCGGTTACGCGTGTATAAAAACCCCGGGTTCCCCAGGCCGACGATGAGCTTCATTTTGTGCACTCTCATTCAAGGATTGTCATTGCGAGCCCTTACGCAGGAGGGCGTGGCAATCCCCAAATAGTATTTTTTCCGATGATTGAGATTGCCACGTCGCCTTCGGCTCCTCGCAATGACATTTCAACTTTACAAATTTCAGGGTTCCCTCTTTCTAGGTACGGAGAAAGAGTTGGGAGGAGAGGTATTACTCTTTCCCTATCAGCTTTAAAAATTCCTTTTCCTCTATTATCTTAATACCCATTGCTTCAGCCCTGTCGCGCTTTGAGCCGGGGTCAGCGCCCACAACTACGTAGTCCGTCTTGCGCGTGACGTTGTCCTTGGCCGCCCCGCCCAGCGCTTTTATCCTGGCTTCCGCCTCCGTCCGCGAGAACGCTTCCAGCCGGCCGGTCAGAACGAACTCCTTACCGGACAGGGGCAGTTCCTGCGGTGTGGCGGTGGTCTCGGCCGGGAAAACCCCGGCGTCTTGCAATCGCCGGATGATTTTACGGTTCTCTTCGTTCTTAAAGAAAGCGGTAATGCTGTCGGCAATCTTGGGGCCGACGGCGCTGATTTCCATCAGCTCATCTCTTGAGGCCTGCGCCAGCTTATCGATGGACGGGAATTTATTGGCCAGTATCTCCGCGTTTTCCTCCCCGATGTGCCTGATACCCAGCGCGTAAATAATCCTGGCGAGCGGTCTTCTTTTACTGTTTTCAATCGCCCTGATGATATTGGAGGCGCTTTTTTCGCCCATCCTTTCCAGTGCCGCGAGCTGCTCCTGCTTCAGGTCATAAAGGTCGGCGGCGTTTTTCACCAGGCCTTTTTGATAGAGTATCGCGCTCATTTGCTCACCGATGCCGCGGATATCCATGGCGCCGCGAGAAGCGAAGTGCTCGATGCGCTGCTGGGCCTGGGCGGGGCAGGCGGCATTGGCGCAATAGTACATCACCTCGCCCTCCGGCCTGACGATGCTGGGCTGGCGGCACTCCGGGCAGAGCGGCTGTCCTCTTTCATCTTTGGGCAGCTTGTCCAGCAGGTTGTACTCTTTAGCGCGCCCGGGACGCTCTTTGCTGGATGGCGTTGGTCCGATGATTTCCGGTATCACCTCGCCGGCGCGCTGGATGATGACGGTGTCACCCTCGCGGATATCTTTGCGCCGGATATCGTCCTCGTTATGCAGGGCGGCGCTTTTGATGGTCACGCCCCCCACCTTGACCGGCTCCAGGTCGGCGTAGGGATTGAGCGTGCCCGTGCGCCCCACGCTGATTTCGATGCTTTTCAGGACGGTGGTGCCCTGCACGGCGGGGAACTTGTAGGCCACCGCCCAGCGCGGCTCGTGGCCGATATCGCCGAGCTCTTCGTGCAGGTTGAGCTGGTTAATCTTAATCACGATGCCGTCGGCTTCGTAAGCGAGGCCTTCCCTCTGCTGTACCCAGGTTTGGTAGTAGTCTTTAACTTCGTTGATATTTTTTAACAGGCGATTATTGGGATTCGTTTTAAAGCCCAGCGATTTTAGCCAGGCCATCGTCTCCCAGTGGGTCGGCGGGACGGCTTTGCCCTCGGCCCAGCCGAGCATATAGATGTAAATATCCAGCGGCCGTCTGGCGGTAATGCGCGGGTCGAGCTGCCGTACCGACCCGGCGGCGGCATTCCTGGGATTGGCAAAGATGGGCTGCCCCTCTGCCGCTCGCTCCTGGTTGAGCTTGTGAAAGCCCGTTTTGGGTAAAAAGACCTCTCCCCTGACTTCGAAGCGGGGTGGGGAGTCTTTGGGGACAGAGAGGGGGATGCTCCTGACCGTCCGTAGGTTCTGCGTGATGTTCTCGCCGCGGAAGCCGTCGCCGCGGGTGGCGCCGGTGGTAAGCTGGCCGTTTTCATAGGTCAGCGCGATGGCCAGGCCGTCGATTTTATGCTCGCCGACGAAGTCAAACGGCCTCTCGCCGACGAGTTTTTGCGTGCGCGTGTACCAGGCCAGCAGGTCTTCATCGGAAAAGGCGTTGCCCAGCGAGAGCAGGGGGTAGCGGTGCTCCACCACGCCGAAGGCCTCGACGGGCGCGGCGCCGACGCGCTGGGTGGGCGAGTCAGATGTCAGGAACTGCGGGTATTCCTCTTCGAGCTTTTTCAGCTCCTGCATCAGGCCGTCGTACTCGGCGTCGGAGATTTCCGGGTTGTCCAGGACGTGATAAAGGTAGTTGTGATGGTTGATTTCCGCCCGCAGCTTTTCAATGCGGGACTTTATTTCATCCAGGTTAGCCATGTGATACCTCGGTGTTAAGTATAGCACAGGGCCAGTCGCCTTGACATCATGTCTGATACCTACCTAAAATGAGAGGCATGACTCGTAACATTCGCATCGTCCCCGCTATTCTCACCGCTGACCCCATGGAACTGGAAAAACTGGTGCGCCAGGCGGAAAGCTTCACCGATTTCGCCCAGATTGACATCATGGATGGCCAGTTCGTGCCTTCGAATAGCGTCACCTGTGGGCATGTCGCCGCCGTGAAAATCAAGATTTCCTGGGAGGCGCACCTGATGGTGCGGCACCCGGAAAACTGCCTGGCGGATTTTTATCGCGCCGGGGCGGGGAAAATAGTCTTTCACTACGAAGCCACCCCCGACCCCCCAACAATTATCCGGCAAATCAGGGGACTGGGGGCAAAAGCGGGGCTGGCCGTCAACCCGGAAACGCCGATTAAAGCCTTTTCCCATCTGGTGAAAGATGTGGACAGTGTGCTTTTCCTGGCGGTACACCCCGGTTTTTACGGCGCCGCGTTTATACCCGAGGTGCTGGATAAAATCAAGGATTTCCGTAAAACGTATCCTGACATGGAAACAGGCATCGACGGCGGCGTCAAGGAAGATAACATCGTAGCAATAGCGCAGAGCGGCGTGGACTTCATCTGCATCGGCAGCGCTTTGTTCCGCCACCCCCACCCCGCCGAGGCGTTTAAAAGATTGAGTACGCTGGTGGCGGATATCTAGATAAAAATCTTGTCGTCATTCCGGCGAAAGCCGGAATCCATTCTCCTTTTCCCGTCATCCTCGCGCAGGCGGGGATCCAGCCGGGGATAAGGGGTCGGGTACCAGGTTCCAAGCCCCGGATTGATGTTACTTTTCCGGTAGCTGCGGTATGACGGACTCCAGCCCGAGTTCCTTTAACGTCTCCGGCAGCGGACGGCCGGTGTTCTCGTCCCAGCCCATGTTCTTATAGTAATTGCGCAGCATCTCGTCCCAGTGCAGCAGGATGCCCTTGCCGGCCGCCATGCCGTCCGGCAGCGTCGAGCCGTACCGCGGTGATGGGGCGTCCAGTTTCGGGCTGATGCCGCAGCGCAGGTTGAAGACCCGGGCCAGGTTCACCGCCCGCTTACCTACCTTCATGGCGTCTCTAAAGTCCATGTTCCAGCCAGTAGACGCGTTGACCGCCTGGCACATGAGGTCGAGGGCGGTGTTGGTATTGAAACGGCAGGTCACCATGGAGTCCTCGAATATCATAGCGCCCTTGATTTTAGCGATTACGGTGGAGACGACCATCGGGTCGAAGGTATCGAATGGCTGGGCGATGCCGAGCAGGGCCATGGGGGCGGCGCTGTGCGCTTCCAGCGTACCGGTGTTGGAAACGCAGGTATCGAACAGCTCCATCCACATCACGCGGTGGTCGTGGCTCCGCGGCGTGTTGCCTTTCATGGTGTGGACGGCCATCTCGGGCGCTTTACCGCCGACCATCCGTGCGGCGCGCATCACGCCTTCCGCCAGGATATTGCCGAAGCCCTGGCGCGTGGCGATGCTAGATAGCATTGCCATAATCGCCTCGCCGTTGCCCCAGGTCATTTCCAGGCCGTCGGTGTCTTTCTTGGTGATGATGCCTTTTTCATAGCATTCCATGAGCCAGGCAAATACCCAGCCGGACTCGTTCATGTCAATGCCCAGGCGGTCCACCTGGCTGGCCAGGGCGATACTCGTGTTCGCGTCGTCAATGCCGACCAGCTCGCTGAAAGCGGACAGGCCCTCGAACTCCGGTTCTTCGACCTCCCAGCCGGCGTACTTGCCCTCCGGTATCTTCAACATGTGGCAGTGGTTGGCCGAGCAGGCCCAGCAGGGGGTGACCTTATAAAAAGACGGCGATATGGCGTTCCAGGAATACGCTTCCAGCTTTTCCGGTGATATCGGGCTGACGTTGGTGGTGTAGTTCCTGACCGGCGCCATACCCCCCTTGGTGGCCATAATGACCCCACCGACGGTCCCATGCGCATAGGTGTCGGCGGACATTTTACCGGCGAGCATGTTGTCCTTGAGTGCTTTGGCGGTAGCCGATATGGTCTCCCGGTCTTTGAAGGCGACCGCGTTCTTGCCCCGCGCCACGGCGATGGCCTTAATTTTTTTAGAGCCCATCACCGCCCCGCAGCCGTTGTGAGAGGCGATATGGCCCATGTTGACGAAGAGGCAGGCGAACCTGACCATGTTTTCCCCCGCCGGCCCGATACTCATGACGCTCAAGTCATGTTCGCCTTTTTGCAGCTCCTCCCGGAGGAGATGGTCGACTTCGTAGTTGTTTTTGCCCAGCAGGTGGCGGGCATTTTTCAGCTCCGCCTTACCGTCCTGGATGTAAAGGTAGGACCAGTCCGGAGCGGCGCCCTGGAGGATAAGGGCATCGAAGCCGCAGAAGCGTAGGAAAGCGCCGAAGTAGCCGTTGGCCTGGGTGCTGGCCATGCCGCCGGTCATGGCGCCTTTACTGACCACGGCGATGCTCCCGGAACCGCCGATGCGCGTGCCGCTCAACGGCCCCGCGCCCATGTAAAGCCGGTTGGCCGCGTCGGACCATGACACACCGGGGGGCACCTCGTCATAGATGTATTTCATCCCCAGGGCCGCCCCACCGACGTAGTTTTTAAGGTCGGCTTTATCTATATTTTCCGGTTTTATCTCGCCTTTGCTTAAGTCCACCCGGAGGAGCTTACCGTGATAGCCGTAGAGTCTATCTTGAGACATAATCACCTCTCATGTTATTCATCATAGAATATTTTACCGCCTGCGGGGGAATAATGCCAGTAGTTGTTAAAAGAGTTTAAATGCCTCCGGGACGGTTTATACATTATTGACAAATTATGAAATAGGATTATAATTATGTTTATCCATATCAGAATTTAAAATCTAAAGCAGGTGTTTGATATGGGTGATGAATGATATGCCACCTATTGCTAGTCAAAGTGATAAGGGCATATTTTTATTTCGGACAGAATAATTAAAGGGGGTATCTAAAATGCCAGAAGAAAAAATTGCCGGAATCATGCGGGAATGTGTTAAGGCAATGGCGGATGGGGAAGCGGAAAAGACCCTTGCCCTTTGTACCGAAGATGTTGTAATGGTCACACCTTTTGGTACCTACAAGGGTAAGGACGAAGCAAGGCGCGCCTTAGAGGCGATGGCCAGGAACATGAAGGACATGAAGGTTACCGAGACCGGTAACGGGATAATCGTGCAGGGGGAAAAGTCTTTTTTCGAGCATATCCTCAGCGGCACGTTCCAGGGCCAGAAATTCGAGTATCTGGCGATTTGCGCCTATGAGTTCAGCGGCGATAAAATCAAGGCAGTAAGAAGCACCTTCGATAGGTTGCTTATAGCGCAGCAGACCGCTAAGGGCTGGCCGGCCAGGCCTTTGATTAATATGATAGTCGGGCAAACTGAAAAGGCCATGAAATAGGCGCCGCGTTATAAGTAAAATAATTGTATGTTATTCCCTTCCCTCGGGGATTAAGGGAAGGGGGAAATAAGACGAAGGGATTAGCATTATTAATTGTGGCTTCCTTTGGGCTTCAAGGCATCAGCGCGTGGTTTTAAACTTTACTTCTTGCGCAGGTTCAGACATTATTTCCAGTATAGAGCGATAATTGCGCCTGTCTTTTTTCAGTAATTCTCTCACGGCATCGTTAACGAGGTCCGAAACCGATTTTGAAACGGCGATAGCTTTCAGGCGCAGGGCTTTGTGTAAATCCGGGTCTAAATAGACTGTGGTTCGTTTGGCTAGAGTGGCCATTATAATACCTCCGTAAGTAATGACATTATGACATTATAACATTTAGATGTCAATGGGCATTGTCTTGGATAATATCTTAGCTTCCCCTCTGGATAAATGTTATAATCTTGATATATGGAAATCCTCGCCGAGTTGAATCCTGCCCAGCGCGAGGCCGTGGAGGCCATCAACGGGCCGGTGCTCATCCTGGCCGGGCCGGGCAGCGGCAAGACCCGCGTCATCACCCACCGCGTCGCTTATCTCATCAGGGTGGTCAGCGTGAGGCCGCGGCGCATCATGGCGGTGACCTTCACCAATAAGGCCGCCCGTGAGATGGAGACACGCCTCAACAAGCTGGTCGGCGGGCAGGTGCAGGACCTGACCATCGGCACGTTCCACGCCATCTGCGCCCGTATCCTGCGCCGCGAGGGCAAGGCCATCGGCCTCGACCCCAAGTTCGTGATTTATGACGACGACGACCAGATAAGCCTGCTGAAAAAGAGCCTCCAGGAACTCGGGCTCGACCCCAAGCAGTACGCGCCGCGGGCCCTGCAGTCGGCGATTTCCTCCGCCAAGAGCCAGATGATTACGCCGGCCGACTACCCGAAGCGCAGCCGCAGCTATTTCGAGGAGATAACGCAGCGCGTCTACGAACGCTATGAGAAGCTCCTGACGGCCAGCAGCGCTCTAGACTTCGATGATTTACTGCTGAAGGCGGTGGCGTTTTTCCGCCAGAACCCGGAGGTGCTACAGCGCTACCAGAACCGCTACCTGCACATCCAGGTGGACGAGTTCCAGGACACCAACCTGGTGCAGTACGAGCTCGTCAAGCAGCTGGCCGCGAAGTACCGCAACATCTGCGTGGTCGGCGACCCGGACCAGTCGATTTACTCCTGGCGCTCGGCCGACCTGCGCAATATCCTCAACTTCGAGAAAGACTTCCCCGATGCTAAAGTAGTGCTGCTGGAACAGAACTACCGCTCCACCAAGCTGATTCTGGAGGCGGCCTCCGGCGTCATCTCGGCCAACCGGCAGCGCAAGGAGAAGGGACTCTGGACGGAGAACGAGACGGGGGTGCCGGTGGCCGTTATCGAGACCTACACCGAGCAGGAAGAGGCGCAGTACGTCGTCAACGAGATAGATAACCTGGTGCGGATGGGGGAGGTCAAGTCGGGCGACTGCGCCGTGATGTACCGGACGAACGCCCAGTCGCGCGTCCTGGAGGAGGCCTTCATCCGCTACGGGACACCTTACAAGCTGGTAGCGGGCACGCGCTTTTACGAGCGGCGCGAGGTCAAGGACATCATCGCTTACCTGCGGCTCATCCAGAACCCGTCCGACTCGGTCAGCCTGGCGCGCATCATCAACGTCCCCGGGCGCGGCATCGGCCAGCAGAGCCTGGACGAGCTTGCCCGCTGGGCGGGGGCGCAGGGAGTCGGCGAGTACCATGCCTTGCAGCTGCTGGCGGAGGCGAAAGAGTCCGGCGCCGGGCTTCCCTTCAGCCCGCGGACGGTGAAGTCGTTGACCGGCTTCGCGGTGATGATGGAGGACCTCATCGAAAAAAGACGGGAACTGGACACGGTGGCGCTGTTCGACCTCCTGGTGGAAAAAATCGGCTATAAAAAGTACCTGGAGGGTATGCCCGACGGCGAGGAAAGGTGGGAGAACGTGCTGGAGCTGCGCGGCGTGGCCCAGGACTACCGCGACCTGCCGCCGCCGGAGGGGCTGGCCGCTTTCCTCGAAGGCGTGGCGCTGGTCTCGGACGTCGACAACCTCGAAGAAAAGCCCGATACCGTCACTTTGATTACCCTGCATCAGGCCAAGGGGCTGGAGTTCCCGGTGGTGTTCATCGTCGGCATGGAGGACGGCATCCTGCCGCACTTTAAGTCGATTGACGACCCCGCCCAGCTGGAAGAGGAGCGGCGGCTCTGCTACGTGGGCATCACGCGGGGCGGGAAACGCGTTTACCTGGTGCGGGCCTTCCGCCGCCACCTGATGGGCAGCAGCACAGTCAACCGGCCGTCGCGCTTTCTCAAGGACATCCCGCCGCAGCTGGTTACCAGCCGTTCCGTGGCGGGGGGCGAGGCCGACATCGCCGCGGCGCTGGTAGAAAGCCGGGAGCCGGTGGGCCAGGCAGATTTACCGGAGTTCCGGCCGGGCGACCACGTCCGGCACGAGGCCTTCGGCGAGGGGGTGGTGGTGAGCTACCAGCCGACCCGCACCGACGCCGAGGTGGTGGTGGCCTTCGATGGGACAGGGGTGAAGAAGTTCCTGGTGAGTTTTGCCAAGATAGATAAGGTGTAGGTGTTGTCTGTGTCCCCCCCCCATCTCTCAATGAATTTTTTCCCACCCAAATCCGCCCTTTATCTTTCGTGGCTTAACCCATGGATTTTTCTCTCCCCACCCCCTGGATTCCCGCTTTCGCGGGAATGACGTTTATATTATCTAAGGTGTTTTAACGTCGCTGCGCTCCTCACCATGACCGCGGGACGCTTTGACTCCCCGCCGGAAAAGGGTTAGACTTTTACTGAAATCCCTTGACAGAATACACGGAAACGTGTATAATCCAATCGAAATGCCCATTAAAGTCCTGGACAGAGAGACCATCAACCAGATCGCCGCCGGTGAAGTCGTAGAGCGGCCGGCCTCGGTGGTGAAGGAGCTGGTGGAGAACGCCCTGGACGCCGGCGCCACGCAGGTGGGGGTGGAGATAAGGGGTGGAGGCATCGGCCTGATAAGGGTCACCGATAACGGCAGCGGGATACCTGCCGGGGAGGTGGCCCTCGCCTTCGAGAGGCACGCCACCAGCAAGATAAAAAATCCGGCGGACTTACAGAATATTGGCAGCCTGGGCTTCCGCGGCGAGGCCCTGCCCAGCATCGCCGCCGTGGCGCGGGTCGAAGTACTTACCTGCGCCGCCGGCGAGGGTGCCGGGACCTATCTTTCGCTGGAGGGCGGGGCGGTCACCCAGAAGAAGAGCCAGGCACGGGCCCGGGGCACCACGGTCACGGTACACGATCTGTTCCGCCGCGTGCCGGCGCGCTTAAAGTTCCTGAAATCGGTGCCCACCGAGGGCGGCCACATCGCTAACGTGGTCAGCCAGTACGCCCTGGCCTTCCCGGAGGTCAGTTTTACTTTTACGGTCGATGGCAAACAGAACTTGCATACCTCGGGCCAGGGCAGGCTGCTCGACAGCATCATCGATGTCTACGGCGTGGAAGTAGCCGGAAAGATGCTGCCGGTTAATAGCCGGGAAGAAAGCTGGTCGGCCGGGCATGGGGCGTCCAGCGTGGAGGTCACGGGCATGGTCGGCGCGCCGGAGCTGGGCCGGGCCGGGCGGGGCTACTTGAGCTTCTTCGTCAACCGCCGCTGGGTGAACAACCGCGTCCTGGCCTATGCCGTCGAGGAAGCCTACCGGGGGCTGCTCATGACGGGCAAACATCCGGTGGCCGTTCTCAATATATCCTTACCACCGCCGGAGGTGGACGTCAATATCCACCCCGCCAAGAGCGAGGTCAAGTTCCGCAACGAAGCGGAGGTCTTCCGGGCCGTCCAGCGGGCCGTGCGGCAGGCCCTGGTGGCACAAACACCCGTGCCGCAGATCGAGGAGCCGGCCGCCGCCTACGCCGCCCCGCCGTCTTACCGGCAGCAGGCATTGACGAAGCCGCGCGCTGAAGAACCGGGCGTAACCGGCCAGGAAGCCGCCCCACCGCTGCTGGTGTCCCTGCCGGTACTGCGGGTAGTGGGGCAGGTCATGAACGGCTACATCGTCGCCGAGGGGCCGGACGGGCTTTACCTCATCGACCAGCACGCCGCCCACGAGCGTATCCGCTATGATAAGCTGGTCCGGGAACGGGCACAGCGCGCCGTCGAGGTGCAGGGACTGCTCGAGCCGGCCACCTTCGAGCTGACGCCGCGGCAGGCGGCGGTATTGAAGTCGTGCCGGGAAGAGCTGGTGCAGTTCGGCTTCGCCCTGGAGCCCTTCGGCGAACGCACCTTCCTGGTGCGGGCGGTGCCGTCGCTGGTGGCCGGGGACAACTGGGCCGGTATGCTGCGGGAGCTGCTGGACACGCTCTCCGGCGAGGCGCGCGGACGATGGGAAGAACGGATGGTAGCCTCGATTGCCTGCCACGGGGCCATTAAAAGCGGGCAGGCCTTAACGGATGATGAGATGCGGGCGCTGGTGCGGCAGCTGGAGGCCACGGACAATCCCCATACCTGCCCTCACGGCCGCCCGACCATTATCCACCTCACCCGAGCGCAGCTGGAGCGGGGGTTCGGGCGGGGGTAGATGTTTAGTCATAAAAAAGGCGGTCATTGCGAGGAGCCGAAGGCGACGCGGCAATCTCCTTGATGAACTTAAACCAATGATGGAGATTGCCACGCCTCCCCGATTAGTCGGGGATGGCTCGCAATGACAATCTATTATTACTCCTCCAACTGCTGGTGTACCTCGTCCCACCTGACCATGCCGTCCTCCACCAGCTGGCGGATTTTCTTCTGCGCCGGGGTCAGCTGGGCGCTACTGCCGGTCTTGACCTCCAGAATCACGATTTCCTCCGGCTCGCCCCTGGCCAGGCCGGGGAACACTATCATGTCGATGGGGCTGCCGATAAAGCGCACCTCGGTCGGGTCATATTTGAAGTCGGGGAAGAAGGGGACCATCTGCTCGGTGAACTTGCCGCCCAGCACGGCCCGGCTCTGGTTGATAGCGGCTTGGCGTATTACTTCGGTTTCTTCACGGCGCCAGTCCCGGAAGCGCTTTTCATAGACCAGGCGGATAATCAGGATACTGAAAATAATAACCAGGACGGCGATGACGACGGTAATGACGATAACGGCGGCGGTTCCCATGGCTGGCCTCCCGAACTACATTTCAAGATGTCATTCTGAGCGAAGCGAAGAATCTGGTGGCGGGGGAAAGGGGTATAAATTCCGGCCTGCGCCGGAATGACAAAATCCTTTAATCCCGGTCGCAATCAGCCCTTCACCTGGGTGCTGCCGCGCCTGACCAGCGGGACGCCCTGCGCGCAGAAGGGGCATTTGTCGGCCGGGTAGGCGACCTCTTCCGCGTGGTGGCAGGCATAGAAAGGCACGCCCAGGTCAACCGGCTGTACCGAGCGGTCGACCAGCACACCGACGCCGACTATCTCCCCGCCCAGCTTCTTCACCGCGTCGATGACCTCGCGGACCGAACCGCCGGTGGTCATGATATCGTCCACTATCAGGACTTTTTCACCGGGTGAGATGGTGAAGCCGCGGCGGAATTCCCTGATTCCCAGAGCTTCGTTTTTTTCGGCGAAGACACCGCGCACGCCGAGCTGACGCGCTGTCTCGTAGGATAAAATAATCCCGGGGGTCGTCGGGCCGGCGACAACGGTCGCGCCCGCTTTACGGTAATGGTCGGCTATCATACGGCAGAGCTTGGCCACATATTCGGGGTGCTGGAGCACCATGGCCTTTTCCCAGTAGACGGGGGAGTGCAGGCCGGAGGCCAGCAGGAAGTGACCTTGGAGCAGAGCCCCCGATTTTTCAAACATGGCAACGACGTTTTCGGCCATATTTACCTCCGCGGTTCAGTTCCCGGCGGCCAGTTGTTTTTCCAGGGGGTATTTGGGGACAAAGCCCCAGTACTGCGGCGGCCAGTAAATGACGAAGACCTTACCGACAATTTTATCCCCCGATAGCGGCCCCCAGCGGTGAGAGTCGTTGCTGACGTCGCGGTTATCGCCCAGGACGAAATAGCTGCCCTCCGGTACCGTCATCTTCTCCATCGAGTAGGTGAAAGAGCGTATGATGTAAGGCTCGTCCAGCTTCACGCCGTTGACATATACCGCTCCCTTGACTATCGCCACGGTGTCGCCAGGCAGGCCGATGACGCGCTTGATGAAGTCTCCCCCGTTACCGTCGGGTGCGTTCATGACGATGACGTCGCCCCGCCCCGGGTGCCCTATCCAGCTCCAGTAAGCGGCCTTGTTGACCACCACCCGCTGCCCTTCATGGAAGTTCGGCTCCATGCTGGTCTGGAAAACTTCGTAGGTCTGGATGACCATGAACCAGACTGCCACGAATACCACGACGAAGATAATTTCGACCAGGAATTCACGCAGGAATTTCTTCATGTAACTTTTTATAGTAACTCGTTATTTGATTATACCGTATTGAGCTTTTTACTGCCAACCGTACCAACGTCCGGGGCAAAAGTGAGGGTGGGACTCATCAGGCTTGCGGAAAGCCTTGATTGGTATTAGGATAAAGATTGATTGCCGCCGCGGCAGAAGGATAATGATGAAGGTTAAGAAAATACAATCGGCACTGGTCAGGTTCCTGCACAGACACCGTATCGCCCTCGTTCTGGTGGTGCTCCTGGTTATCGGTGTTGTCTTCGCGGGACTGCATGACGTCGGCGTCGTCCTGGGAATTCTGGCGGCGGGAGTCATCCTGGTCGAGATTGCCCGCGGCTGGCGGAGAATCAGGAATTTCATTTTATTGTTTTTAGGGTCGTTTTTCGGTATCATATTTCTATCCTTTCTGGACGTGGGGGTGGTCAAACCGCTTGTCCGTCTTATAGGCGGGGAAGGCGCAGTCAGCGGGGCCGGGTTTGAGGTTTTTAATCAGATTGTATCCCTGATTGTATTGTTTTTTGGGACCGCAGGCCTGATTACCGGCTTTCTGGGAGCGGTTGTCCTGGGCATCTGGCGTCTGGTAAATCTGTTCAACAAACGTGGCACCGCAGATAATACTTGACGCAGACGACCTTTTTGGTTTATGTTATACCCAGATATTCAAGGTATCTTCTCCAGTCTGGTAAAAAAATTGGAGGTTATTTTACACCGATAATATGGAAATAATCACCACGTTGTTGCTGGCCGTAGCCGCCTTCGGGCTGGCCTCCGTCCCATTTTCCGTGCTTATCGGGCATTGGCTCTTGGGTAAAGATGTACGGGAGTACGGCGACGGCAATCCCGGTGCCTTTAACGTTTTCCGGGCGGGGGGACAGAAGAGCGGTTACCTGGCAGTGTTCCTGGACGTCGGCAAAGGGGTACCTTTCGTCTTCATGGCCCATTCACTATTCGACCTGCCTGTAATGTCGATAGTAGTCGTGGCGGTGTGCGCGGTGCTGGGACACGCTTTTTCACCATTTTTGCAGTGGCACGGCGGCAAGGCGGTGGCCGTTACCTTCGGCGTGCTCCTGGCTTTGCCACAGTATGAGCTATTGCTGGCTTTTATGGCCTGTATGGTAATAGGTTTTCTCTTAATCGAGGTTGATGCCTGGACGGTTATCTTCGGCGCAGCCGGGACGCTGGCTTACATCGCTATCAACCGGGGAGGCTCCTGGGAAACACTGCTGATGTTCTGCCTGCTGGTGGTGCTGACCATCAAGCAGTTCGAGGCGTTGCATACTTTCCCGGGTTTCAAGGGGAGGCTGGTACGCTGGCTACAATCGCTGGTACGCGGGACTCTATCCATCATCTAGAGAGTGTGTGAGATGTTATATCAGTTTATCATCGCGGCCGGTCTGGCGATTTTTCTGTTAAATCTTGTCCTCAATTTAAAGAACCTGAAGAAGCCAGACATTAAAAGCAAGTTCCCCGTGCCGGCGCCGCTTATCTCGGTCTTGGTGCCGGCCAGGGATGAGGAAGCGAATATCAGGGCCTGCCTGGAATCCCTCCAGAGACAGGACTATCCCAACTATGAAATCCTGGTGCTGGACGATAATTCCGGGGACAGTACGGCGGAAATCGTCGCCGGGATGGCGGCAGCCGACCCGCGCATCCATCTCATCAGGGGGGAGCCACTGCCCGAGGACTGGGCGGGCAAGCCGTTTGCCTGCTACCAGCTGGCCCAGCAGGCCGGGGGTTCGTGGCTATTGTTTATCGATGCCGACACGGTCCATGCTCCTCATATGCTGCGCAGCGCGCTCGACCTGGCGCTGAAGTCCCAAGCCTCGATGCTTTCCGGCTTTCCGCGCCAGCTGGCCACCACCCTGCCGCTGAAAATCGTCATGCCGCTGATGTATTTCGTCATCCTGGGCTGGCTGCCGCTCTGGTGGCTCCGGCGCTTTAAGAAACCGAAGCCCGCGCTGGCCATAGGGCAGTTCCTGCTCTTTCCGCGGGACGAGTACTGGCGCATCGGCGGCCACGAAGCGGTGCACTCGCGGATAGCTGAAGACGTCTGGCTGGGGATAGAGATGACCCGGCAGGGGGGCCGCCACGTGGCCGTAGATTTATCTTCGCTGGTCGAGTGCAATATGTACCGGGACATCGGGGCGGCCTGGCACGGGCTGGGCCGGTCGATTTACTCCATAACGGCGATTTCTCCTTTAGGACTGTTCGGGCTGATGATAGCCGCCGCCTTTTTCTACATGGGGCCGTTTTACTGGCTCTGGAGGGGAATATTCGTGATCGATACCACCCTCCTCTGGCGGGCGGTGGTGGTTATTCAGGTGATGGTGATACTGCTGATGCGCTGGCTGGTGGACAACCGCTTTAAAGAGCCGGCCGGCTCGGTGTTTTTCCACCCGCTGGGGCTGCTGTTCCTTTTCCTGGACGTGCTGTATGCCGGCGGGCGGTACCTGGTGGGGGCGGGGATAAGCTGGAAAGAGCGCGTCTACGGCGGGGAATCGGTGGTGAAATAGAAACAATATAGTCCCAAGAGTTTAGCGCCTGGGGTTTTTCTTCTCTGTCATATGCTCCCGGCACTGCTGTAAAAACGCCTCGAAGCGTATCTCCCGCGCCGGGTCTTTGGTCCCCTCCACCACCACGTTGAGCACCGGCAGGCCGTGGTCGCGGCGGAACTGGTGCAATAAAAGACTAACGATTGTCCCCGGCATACAGCCGAAGGGGATGATGTTCACGATGCCGTCGAAGCCGTGCTCGGCGTACTCCACCACGCGCCCCATGCTTAAGATGGCCTCGCCTTCCACGGCCGGGGTCAGGTAGGTATGGCCCCTGTCGAGGATGGCCTGCGTGGGCAACTCGCGGGCGAAGGCCTCTATCGAGTCATCGAACTCCTTCCTTAAAGGCTCGGCGACCCTTTCCTGGACGATTTCCGTCAGCTTCTGCCGGGCCCAGTCGCGCCAGCCGCCTTCCAGGTGCAGGCGGTTGCGGCGCTTGCGCTGGTGGTCGATGTAGTCCAGCCACTCTTCCAGCGGCGGCACGCCGCACTGCGCTCCCAGCGCTTCCAAACGCCGTATAAGAGAATCGTTGGCGAAGTGGTTGCTGCGGACGAATATCTCGCCGACGATGCCGATGCGCGGCTTGCGCCCGTTCTTATCGATTTTCACCGCCTCGAAAGCGTTGTTAGCCCGGCGCGAGAAATCCTTTAATACGTCGCCGTCCCGCCCGACGTTTTTAAGCAGTAAATCGAGTTGTTCTTTATAAACGGCGTCGGTCTCGCCCGCGTTGACCTCGTAAGGGCGCCTCTCCAGCACCATTTTCTGCAGCGAGTCCAGGATGGCGATGGCCCGCCAGGCGTGCAGGCGGAAGCCCCGCCCCAGGGCGGCCATGTCCTTGTGGTAGCCGCCGGTCTGGTCGAAGACAAGCACCGGCACCTGCTGGAGTCCGAGCTCGTCGAGCACCAGGCGGTGCAGGCGGTTGTACTGCCCGAAGCGGCAGGGGCCGCTGGCGGAGGGCATAAAGAAAGCGGCCTTTTCCGCGTCGAAGTCCGGCGCCATGGTCTTTTTGACGATATCGCCGGTGGTGATGATGCTCGGGTAGCACTCCTTGCCGGTGGTGTATTTCCGGCCGATTTCCAGGGTCAGGTCGTCCGACTCCGGCAGGGCCTCGGCGTCGACGCCGCAGTGGCGCATGGCGGCGGCCAGGGCGTAGCCGTGGTCAATCATGTAAGGCACGTAGACCCGCCGGCTGCCGGTGTGGTTGGAAGAGATGCTGACCACCGGGATATACTTGCTGGTGCCGCGGGTGCGGGCATTGCGGATAGTGTCAATGAACGCCTCGCAGCGGGTGATGATGCCGGCGTCGGCGGAATGCTCGTCGATTTCGATGGTCAGGAAGGGCTTGCCCTCGGTCTCCTTGCTGAAGAATTTGGTCAAATAGGAATCCGGGCCGCAGGCGAAATTGGTCACGTAGAGCCCGAAAAGGCGCGGGTCCCGGGCGATAATCCGCCCCGCCCCGAGTATTTTCTGCCCGGCCTTCCAGTACATGTTGGGGTGGACGGTACTGAGCTCGCCGGCCACCGACGCGAGCGGCAGGAAATCAATCGGGATGGCCAGGATATTCAGGTCGCGTAGTTTTTCCGGGATATTGAGCGTCATGGCCTCGTCGTAGGTGTTGTAAGCGCGGCCGACGATGACGATAGCCTTGTCGCCGGGTTTAAGCTGCGCCAGTATTTCCTGGCCGCGCTGCTGCTGCCAGGCATTGAAAGCGTCCAGCGCCCTGAACCCCGCCTCAACGGCCCGGTCGATGCGCTCGTTATCGCGGACGCCGGCGTCCCGGGCGGCCCCGGTCAGCACTTTTTTCAGCCAGGGGCGGCCGCGGTCGGGGTGGATGACCGGGCGCAGGACCGCGGGCTGCTTGCCATGCGGGGCGGTCAAGGCTTCTTTAATGCGGGTGGAGCTTAACATGATATAGGGCAGACTCTGGGTCAGCGGGCAGTTCCAGGACTTTTTGAAATCGTCCGAGAGCTTTTCCATAGTGCACTGGACGGGCAGGAAGACGAAGTCAGGCCCCTTTTCCAGAAGGTTGAGCAGGTGACCGTGGGCCAGCTTGATGGGCAGGCACGGCTCTTCGACGATGTTCTCCACGCCCTGCCGGATAATCCGGCGGTTGGTGGGGTCGGACAACACCACCTGGAAGCCGAGCTCGGTAAAAAAGGCCTGCCACAGCGGGTAAAGCTCGTGGAAGAAAAGCACCCGGGGAATCCCCACCGTCTGGCCGTTGGGGTTGTCCGGTTTTTCTTGGGGATAGGTATGGAGCAGGGCCATGGTCCGTTCTTCAAATAGGTGGGGTATCTGGGAAGACTGGCGCTTCTCCTTCTGCTCCGGGCTGTCCCATTTGCCACAGCGCGAGCCGTAGAAGAGGGGCTTCTCCCCTTCGAAGACGACCTTGTGAATTTCACACCGGTTGGAACAGCTCTGGCATTCGAAAGAAGATAGCTCATATCTCCGGCTGGCGAGGTCGAAGCCGCGGAAGCGGGTCTTTTTGCCGTTGGACTCCATCTCTTCCCTGGCCAGCATGGCCACGCCGACCGCGCCCAGTATATCGTGCTGGGGAGGCACGGTAACCTTTTTGCCCAGCACCGCCTCGAAGGCGGCTTTCGTGGCGCGGTTGAAAGCGGTACCGCCCTGGAACAGGATGTGGTCGCCGATTTTACGGTCTTCGACCACCTTGGTCAGGTAGTTCTTCACGACCGAGTAAGCGAGGCCGGCCACCAGGTCCTGCTTGGCAGCGCCGCGCTGCTTACAGTAGTTCTGCTGCGACTCCATGAAGACGGTACAGCGTTCCCCAAGGTCGAGAGGGTGCCTGGCGGACAGTCCCAGCGAGCCGAACTCCTCCTTGATGTTGATGCCCAGCTTCTCCGCCTGCTCTTCCAGGAAGGAGCCGGTGCCAGCGGCGCAGACCTTGTTCATGGTGAAATCGATAATGGTGCCGTTCTGGAGGCTGACATACTTGGCGTCCTGCCCGCCGATTTCGAAGATGGTGTCCACGTCGGGGCAGACGAAGGCCGCCGCCTTGGCGTGGCTGGTAATCTCGTTGCGGATGATATCGGCGCCGAAGAATTCGCCGGTCATGTACCGCCCGGAGCCGGTCGAACCGGTGCCCCTGACGATGATTTTATCGCCCAGCTCCTGGCCGACTTCATACAGCCCCTGTTTCACGGCCTCGATAGGGCGGGAGGCGGTCATCAGGTAGCGGCGTGCCAGGACGTTGTTGTCTTTATCGATGACGACCACGTTGGTGCTGATGGAGCCGATGTCCACGCCGATATAGGCCTCCACGGGTTGGGAAGCATCAATTTTCACAGTGTCAGTATCAATAGGGTAGTTATCGCCCTGTAAGGGCGGCAGCGTCACGAAGGTATATTCATGCCTTGAAAGGTAGTCCTGTAATCGCCGGATGGTGTCCGCCGGTAAAGTTACGGGCTGGCTGACCAGCGCGGCACCCATGGCGCCCAGCACGGCGAAGTGCTCCGGGACGATTAATTCGCCTTCCGGCAGTTCCAGCACTTCCAGCACGGCGCGGCGAATGCCTTTGTTAGCCGCCACGCCTCCCTGGAACGAGACCGGCCGGTCGAGGTCGCGCCCGCGGATGACCTGGCCCTTGAAGTTGCGTATCATGGCGAAGCACAGCCCGGCGACGATGTCCGGTACCGGCGTGCCGACCTGCTGCAAGTGGATCATGTCGCTCTTGGCGAAGACGCTGCACCGGCCGGCGACGCGGGGCGGGTGCTCCGATTTCAGGGCGACGTCACCGAACTGCTCGATAGGGATACCCATGCGGGAGGCTTGCTGGTCGAGGAAGGAGCCGGTGCCGGCGGCGCAAACGCCGTTGATGGCGAAATCGGCCACCTTGGGCAGGGCCCCGGGGGACTCTTTTTTCAGCACGATGAGCTTGGAGTCTTCGCCGCCTATCTCCAGGATAGTCTTCACCTCCGGGTGAAAGCGGGCGGTCCCGGCTGCCTGGGCAGTAATCTCGCTGACAAAAGGGATGCCCAGCAAATCGGCAACGAGCTGGCCGCCGGTGCCGGTGGCGGCGGCCACGGTGAATCCATCGGTCGGGTACTTGGCCAGTGCGGCTTCCAGCATGGCCAGAACGGTCTCGACGGGCTGGCCCCTGGTACGGATGTAGCGAGACTCTATAATATTGCCTTCTTCATCGAGAACCACCACTTTGGCGGTCACGGAACCGATGTCTATGCCCAGCTTCATGACAAAATAAACCCCTGCCTGACTTTTATTTACGGCGGGAAAGAGCAAAATAACATTATCTATATTATAGCCTTGTGGAATTGGCGTGTAAACTGCGGGGGTTATCAACGTGGAAAGGGTTTCTTTTTTTCGAGGAGGTGAGGGGGAAGCCGTAATGCCCCTTACCAGCTTCCCCCCGGTCCAAGGGAGGAGGTTCAGACACAAGATAGGAGGGATTTAATCCGGTATCTGGTTTCAAAATGGACTGCTTGAAGTCTATCACGAAACCACCCGGATTGTAATCGTACGAAATACCTAAAGCCAGGTTAGAAAAATTGTTGGAGATGTTAGAAGGGGCTTATCTGGCGGTGGGAGGATTGGCCGTTAATGAAGGGAGAAATACAGGTCCAGCAGTATATTGAGCGTCCGCATGGCGTTGACCAGCGGTGCGGTATCCTTCCTGGCGCCGAGGCCTTTTTCTAGGTCATCAGCCAGGGAAGAAATCATCTTGCGGAGCTCTTCGGTGCCTCCCCCGGTTTTCAAGGCGTTGACCTGCCGGATAATCTCGGGTGCGGCGACCGTTTTAAGCTGCTGAAGGGCCATGTTGATGTTAAGCTCCTGCAGTCCCTGGAGCACGCCGCGCACCTTCTTCCCCTGCTCCTCGCGCTGCCGTTCTTTGGCCTCGTTTTCCGCCTTCTGCCGCGTGAACTGCCGGGAAAGGCGCATCAACTCGTCAAGGCCGCTCTCTTCTTCCGCCATTAAGCACCTGCCTGATATCGGTTACCATTAACAGTATACAATAAATTATTGGCGGCACGAAATGATACGCGGGCGCCGGTTTTATATTTTATATATAGGTAATGTTTGTTTAATATTTCCAATGTAGAATATAAATATGATACCCTTTGTCCTCTCCCGGTTTTTGGCACATGCGTTATCAGTGGTATAATGTTGAAAAAGTTGCTGGTTCAGTAATGGCCCCTGTTTTTCCTGGATGGGCAGATATATTAATTTTTCCGGGCAGGAAAGTAAGGGAAAGAGGGTGGTAAATGACTGAAAAGATCGGCCGGCCGGTAAAATACATCCGTTTATCCAACAACGTCCTCTTCCTCCTTCCCAGATGCTACTGTTCCTATCCCCACAGCGATAACAAACGAGATTGCCGTCTTTGCCCTGTGGCCGTAGAGTGCCAGGCCCAAAAACCGCCCATCGGTAAAAAGCCAGAAGAAGCTTGATATTGTGAAGTATCGTTTGCCTTGATATAATAATTGGACAGTGGGATTGCTGAAGTGATATGCCCTGTATGTAAACAAGACATGATTGTCGTGGAGTACCGGCAGATAGAGGTGGACTACTGCTTCAAATGCTCCGGTATCTGGTTTGATAAAGGCGAACTCGAGCTTTTGTTGAAGACCACCAGCCTGGGAGATACCGGCCTGCCGACCCTGGAAGGACTGGCCAGGGAAACCCGGTCGCATGGGGAGCGCAAGTGCCCTATCTGCCACAAAAAGATGAAGGAAGTTCCTATGGGTGAGCCGGCGGTACATGTGGACGTCTGCCGCCAGGGGGACGGCATATGGTTCGATGGCGGTGAGCTCCAGCAACTGCTGAAGCAGGTCGAGCCGGGCCCGCTGGCCAATCAAGATGCGATTAAACAGATTACGGCTTTCCTGGGAGAGGCGTTTTCGTCCGGGAAACCGGAAAGTCCGGGTAATTAAGGAGGTAGGTTTATGTCGTTGTTACCACTATGGATAATCCTGGGTATAATCGTCATTCTTCTCCTGATATTCTGGGGGACCTATAACAGCCTGGTCCGGTTGAGAAACCAGGTCAAAAATGCCTGGGCGCAGATTGACGTGCAGCTAAAAAGGCGGCATGACCTCATCCCCAACCTGGTGGAGACCGTGAAAGGCTACATGAAGCACGAGCGTGAGACGCTCGAAGCGGTCACCAAGGCGCGTAATCTGGCCCAGCAGGGCGCCTCCCAGGGGGCGGGCCAACGTTCCAAGCTGGAGGGTGAACTAAGCTCGGCTCTGGCGCGGCTGCTCGTCGTCGTCGAACGCTATCCCGACCTCAAGGCCAACCAGAACTTCCTGGCCCTCCAGGAAGAGCTGACTTCCACGGAGAACAAGATTAGCTTCTCCCGCCAGTACTACAACGATTCTGTCCTTAACTATAACAACAAGACCCAGATGTTCCCCTCGAACATCATCGCGGGCATGACCGGGTTCAAGGCCGGGGAGTTCTTCGAGGTCACGCCGCCGGAGGAAAGGGCGGCACCCAAGGTCAGCTTTACATCGCCCCCGGCGCAGCAGTAGAGAATTTATTGTCATGGCGAGCGATAGCGAAGCAATCCGCCCTCCCTGAATAACGGATTGCTTCGAGCTTCCGCCATCGCAATGACACGCGGTTTTATCAGGTTTTTATTAAATGTGGGAGCAAATCAGGTCTAACCAGATAAGGTCGGTCGTGCTGGTGGCCGGCATGGGGGTATTGCTCCTCGTGCTCGGCTATGTCATCGGGCTTTATTTCTTTGAAAACGCCATGGCCGGTCTGATAATCGCGCTGCTCGTATGGGGTTTCATGTACCTGCTGGCCTACTTCCAGGGCGACAGCATCCTGCTGGCTGTATCCGGGGCGAGGAAAATCAACCGCGATGACCATCCCCGTCTCTATAACATCGTCGAGGAGATGAAAATCGCCTCCGGGCTGGAGAAGATGCCGGATATCTATATCGTGGACGACCCGGCACCGAATGCCTTTGCCACCGGGCGTTCACCGGAGAAGGCGTCGGTCGCCGTTACTTCCGGCCTGCTCCAGAGGCTCAACCGCGATGAGCTTCAGGGCGTTGTCGGCCACGAGATAGCGCATATTAAAAACCGCGATGTCCTGCTGATGTCCGTGGCGGGCATTATCCTGGGCACCATCGTTATCCTGGCCTGGTACGCCACGCGGGTCCTGTTCTTCAGCAGTATGATGGGGGGCGGCCGGAGAAGCTCCCGGTCCGGGGGCGGCAACGCCCAGCTGATTATTCTGGCGGTGGGCATCGTCCTGATGATTCTGGCGCCGATAGCTGCCCAGCTGCTCTACTTCGCCATCTCCCGGAGGAGGGAGTACCTGGCGGATGCTTCCTCCGCCCTTTACACGCGGTATCCCGAGGGGCTCGCCTCGGCGCTGGAGAAAATTGCCGCCTCGACCACGCAATTGAAATCGGTCAACCAGGCGACGGCCCCAATGTACACCGTCAACCCGTTCCGTGAGAAAGGCAGAGCCGCCGCCGACCTTACCAGCACGCACCCGCCCGTTTCCGAGCGCGTCCGGATTCTCCGCGCCATGGCCGGCGCTTCCGCAGCCGATTATGAAAAGGCATACCGTGAGGTCAAAGGCGGCAGGGGTGGCATCGTTCCGGTGTCTGCCCTGGCCGGTGCTGGAGCCGTGGCGTTGCGGGCCGCCTCGGCGGGAAAACAGGTCGAGCCGGATAACGTAGCGAGAACCAGAGAGACCTCTGATATGCTCTGGCGCATGGGGAACTACCGTACTATCGACTGCAATTGCGGCGCCCGCATCAAGGTGCCGCCATCCGTCAGACAGCCGCATATTCAATGCCCGCGCTGCGGCCGGCTGCTAAGGCTGTAAAATACTTTATTGACGGCAGCGTAGACGGCATCGATTCGTTCCTTAACGGCCTCCCATTTATAATATGCTGCGGAATAACGGAGCTGCCCCGTCTATGGTATAATAATGTTCGCCCAGAGTATTTATAAAGAGGGAAATATTTTGTAGAAGGAGGACATATCTATGAGAGCCCAGGTTGTACTTACCCCGGCGGAATCAAAATGTCTTATTGCCAAAGCAATCGCCAGGATGGATGTGGTGAAAAAGGCCGCGGCCTCGGGGATGATAGTTATTCATGCCAGCAGCACTACCTATTTTCTTGCTAAGGAACTCACCGGAGATGTCCCGAGAACCGACCACTGGGTACACGGCGGGGTATTTCCGCAGGGACTGTGCACGGAGGTAGGCTCTTCGCGTAAGCCCACCCAGGCCCTGCCTCCGCCCGACCCTAATGCCCCGCCCAGGAAATTCAACGCGGACTGGTTCCCGTTTAAATGGGTGATTAAAGACCACAAACTGACGTCCGGTATAGCGCTGGGTAAAATCCTGGAGGAGATACGCCCAGACGATGTCTATGTGAAAGGCTGCAACGCGGTGGATGCCAAATTTCATGCCGGCGTGCTGTTCGGGCATGATGATGGAGGCGGCACCATCGCGCGGGTCATGGGTGCCCAGGCGCAGAAGGGATTTAATGTTATTTGCGCCGTAGGTCTGGAAAAACTTCTCCCGGTCAGTATCCTCGAGGCGGCCAAGGCTACCGCTCGTAAACAAGAGTTCGACTACGCCATGGGTATGAATTGCGGACTGTTTCCCGTCAAAGCCGGAACGACGGTAACCGAGATACAGGCGGTGGAGATTTTGGGCGGCGGCGCGAAAGCGGTACCCATCGCCGCGGGGGGACTGGCCGGCGCCGAAGGGGCCGTAGTTATGGCTATCGAAGGAGACAAGGAACAGGTGACCAAGGCCATTGAGTTCGTGGAGCAGTGCAAAGGCGCCAGGCTGCCTCAAGCGCGCCCGATACCCTGCAACCTGTGCTCTAGCCCGGACTGCCATTTCCCGGTTAAAGACAAGCACTGGTACGCGCGCTGGGCCTGATAGACATTTGTAGAGACTATCTGTAGGAAAGGAAGATATCATGGTTTTACCCAGAGAAATGAATGAGAAAGAAATTCAGGAGCTGCACCCCTGGTATCGGCCGGGCAAATGGTTCACCTCGCCGGCCACCTGGTTCCCCGAGGTCAGGGCGATGTTGCCTAATCTCCCCAGAAGAGTCCATATCCAGGAAACGACCCTCCGTGAAGGGGAAGAGAATGTATCGGTTTCTTTCACCATCGACCAGAAAGTGGAGATAGCCGGCAGGCTAAGCGCCATGGGGGTTGAAGCCATCGATTGCGGCTATGCCGGCAATCCCTACCAGGAAGACACGGCAAAAAGGATACTTGCGGCCGGGGTCATCCGGCCGCCGACCAGGCTCATCCTGAACCGGATGTGCGGGGATTTAATTAAACAACTGGATGTGCTGAAGAAGGCCGCCGACCGCGTTGTAGAAGTCGGCTGCACCGCTTTCGGCCCGGTGTGTCTCCTGGTGCCGGAAACGCCTGAAGAACAGTCAGCCTACGTCGATTTAATCAGGTACGTTAAGGAGACCTATCCTGCCCTCCATATTTCCTTCGGTATTACCATGGCGTCCGGCAGTTTCCGGGTGCTGAAAAAGCTCGGTATGCGTCAATACCATAAATTACAGCTGGAACTGGCCAGGCTGGTCACGGAAGCCGGGGTCGACCGCATTTCTATCGCCGATACCATGGGTTGCGCCTCACCTTCGGCCTGGAAATACATCGTCAGCGCCTTCAGGAAGGCCATCGGCCCGGATAAAGGTCTCACCTGCCACAACCACAACGACTTCGGGCTGGCGGTGGGCAACGCCGTCGCCGGAGTGGAAGGGGGAGCCGACTGGCTGGACGTCGTCATCTGCGGGCTGGGCGATAGGGCCGGGAACACCTCGTTCGAGGAGGTAGTGCTGGCGCTGGAAGGCCTTTACGGCATCGATACCGGGATCAAACTGGAAAAACTCTATGACCTCGCCCAGTACGTCCAGGAAGCCAGCGGGGCCTGGACGCAGCACTGGAAAGCCGTGGTCGGTGACAGGGTCTGGGCGGAAAGTTCCCATTCGGCCGGGCTGATACAGCTGAAACGGGAGGGGCAGAGCTTTTTCGAGGCCGGGATGGAGGCCTGGAACCCGGAGATTGTCGGACAAACTCACCGGTTATTCTTCGGTAAAGTCGTTATCAATCCCAACGTTATCGAAGGCTTTTTGAAATATCTCGGATTAAAATACGATAATAAAACGGTAGAAGATATTGTCAGAGCGGGGCTGGCGGAGATTGACAGGCGCGCCGCCGCCGGGCAGGACAGGTGGCTGACCGAGGAAGAGGTCAACGACCTGTGCCGGAAGATGGCCAAATAAGGCCGGCGTGCTTCAGGCATCTTTAGTACGGGCAAACATATCGTTCGTAAGGAGTTAGAGAATGGGAAAAACGATTACAGAAAAAATCCTGGCCAAGGCCGGTGGCAGAAAGGAAGTGTCGCCGGGCGATTATGTGTTCCTGACCTCTCCCTGTCCGGTGCCGGGAATCGGCAGGGGAGGACCACCGATTGAGGCCATGGGGGCCAAGTTCTTCGACCCCAATATGGCCATCGTGATGGATGACCACGCCGGGGACGGCGGCTTCGGGCTGGTATCGGAGACCGAGGAAATGAGGGCCCGCATGTTAAAACGGGCCAAAACGCTCGGTGTCCCCCGTGAGAACATCTTCATCAATAAAGGCATCGGCCACCTGCTGGCGGCGGAGCACTGCTGGGCTTTGCCCGGCACCGTCTACCTGTCGATTACCAACGGTCATTCGACGACGATGGGAGGCATCGGCGCGCTGGCGCTGACGCTCTCTTATGAGTCCACCGCGTATATGATTCTCGGCCGGACCTGGCTGCGGGTGCCGGAAAGCATCAAGATGGTTATCAACGGCAAGCTGCAGGACGGCGTGATGTCCCGTGATATTTCCGACTTTGTTCTCGGTCAGATCGGCCCGGCCGGGGCGTGCTATAAAGTCCTGGAATGGACGGGGCCTGTTATCGATGATATGAGCATGGACGGACGCTTCGCTCTATGCAACGATGCTTTGCATAGCGGCGGCAAAACGGGCATCGTTCCTCCCGACCAGAAGACTATAGACTACGTTAAATCCCGCTGCGATAAGCCCTTTGAGCCGCTGGTGAGCGACCCCGATGCCACCTACGCCATGACCTATACTTATGATGTAACGTCGCTGGAACCTCAAGTGGTGGCACCGCCGCTGCGGTGGACCGTTAAACCCGTGAAGGCATTTGCTGATATACAGATCAACCGGGCGTATATCGGCACCTGTTTCAATTCCCGGATCGATGATATGCGGATTGCCGGCAGGATATTGAAAGGCAAAAAGGTCCACCCGGATGTAAGGCTAAGCATCACCCCGGGTTCGAACGAGGTAATCAAACAGGCGGCGCGTGAAGGCATTATCGAAATATTCGCCGACGCCGGTTGTGAAGTCCCCCTCCCATGCTGCGGCATGTGCGGCGGTTTCATCACGCCGCTGGTAGCCGATGATGTCTGCATCGGCACCGGTACCTGCAACTACCCGGGGCGGTCCGGCCATCATGACGCCCTGATTTACCTGGCTAATCCAGCCACGGTGGCCGCTTCGGCGATTGAGGGGAAAATAACCGACCCGCGAAAATATCTGTGAGGTAAGAAAACGATGATAGATACGAAGAAGATGAAAGGTAAGGCCTGGGTATTCGGTGACATTCTCGATGTCGATTTTGATATCTGCCCCATCGAAGCTACCAAGGGCAGCTTCAGACCGAAGGGGGAAGAGGACTGGGGCAAATATTGCATGACCAACCTGGACCCGGATTTCCCCAAGAAGGTTAAAAAAGGTGACTTTATCGTCGCCGGTATCAATTTTGGCTATGGCCATGACCATGAATCGGCCCCGCTTTCGATAAAAGGGTGCGGTGTTGCCGCCGTGATATGTGAATCCACCAACCGGAACTTCCTCCGAAATTCGGTTCATATCGGGGTGCCTGTCATCGAGTTGCCGGGTATCAAGAGCAAGGTAAGCCAGGGAAACGAGCTGGAGGTGGACCTTAAAGCCGGGACGGTCAGGAACCTGACCACTGGCGATACGCTCACTTTTGCCCCTTATCCTGATTTCCTTATAGAGATAATCGAGGCCGGTGGGCTGTACCCTCTTTTAAGAGAGAAGCTGCCCAAAGGTGAAGTCCCGATATACGCCAAGGTACCCCCGCCACAATAAAGGCTATCAATATGTAAATTAATGACAGTATTAGGGAACTGGCCGGGAGTCGACCAGTTTATTAACTACGTTGGCATTATATCGGATATATTGCGAACGTTTTCGTTGAATGAGTCACTTGACTGGCAGCGAGGCATAAAATATCAGGCATATTGACAAATAATGTCTATGATGTTAATATCCTTTTACGTGAACTGCCGACTTAAAATAGCGGGTATGTAATCTTCTTAATATTTTTGTTAACTTTTAGTATTAGGGATTTCCGTTATGGTGAAGCGCCAGATATCCGGATTTTCACACGTTCTTTAAGGAGATAGACATAAAATAACGGCAGCGGAAATCGAAATGCTCTTGTTTGGATTTTAAATCTTCAGAAATCAAAGGGGGTGGTAATCAACTGAAGAAACAGGTCTACGGGCCACCGGCATCGTTAGAGAAGAATATTTTTTATTCAGGGAGGTGTTATGATGAAAAAGGGAGCCATTCTGATAATTACTTTACTGATAGGGCTGTTAGTATTAACTGCTTGTTCTGAAGCTACCCCATCGGCAACAACAGCGCCTACCACCAGCGCGCCTACCACGGCAGCACCGACTACATCCACGGCGAAACCGACCGCAGCACCGACGACGCCAGCCGCCCCCACGGGCGATAAGTACGGCGGCATCCTAAGAATAGGTACGTCCGGAGGCGCGGTTGGTACTGTCGGCTATGTTCCGGAAATGGCCAATTCTACGAGCGTCGTTATGCACGCTGTTTATGAAATGCTTTTACAAGAAAGAACCGATGGTAGTATTCAAGGTGTACTGGCGACTTCCTGGAAAGTCGCTCCGGATGGCAAATCGGTTACCCTCGGCTTGAGAAAGGGCGTTAAGTTCCATGACGGTTCCGACTTCAACGCCGCAGTCTGCAAGTGGAACCTGGACCTGCAGATGACCTATAAAAAGTCCGACACGAAAACCTGGACATCGATAGACGTCATTGATGACTACACCATTCGCATCAATCTTACCGAATACACCAATACGCTCTGGAGCGGCCTTGGCAAGGCGACGATTACCTTCATGATGTCGAAGGCAGCCTACGACAAAAATGGCCTCGAATGGATGAAGGAGAACCCGGTGGGCACGGGGCCGTTCGTTTTTGCGGAACACCAGCGTGATGTCAAGCTGGTCTTTAAGAGGAACCCCAATTACTGGGACCCCGGCAAGCCGTACCTTGACGGTGTGGAAAGTGTCACTATCTCCGATGCCACGGTACGCCGGCTGGCCTTCGAGCAGGGCGAAATTGTCTCATTTTCTCCCACGACTCCCGCCATTGCCAAGGAACTGGAAGCCAGCGGCAAGTATAACGTTGAACTAAGACCTTCCGGTCCCAGGGTACTGGCTCCTGACAGCATGGATCCCAAATCACCCTTTGCTGATATCAGAGTCCGTTATGCTGCCTCCTATGCCCTTGACCGGGAGACTCTGGCCGAAGCCCTGGGTTCCGGTCACAGCATTCCCCCTTATCAGCTCCTGCAGGGCTTTGACGACGTGGTGATTAAAGACCTCGTTAAAACCAAGTATGACCCGGCCAAGGCCAAGCAACTACTGGCGGAGGCCGGCTATCCCAACGGGTTCAAGAGCACGCTGACAGGGCGCCCGAGGATAATAACCGATGACCAGGTATCCGCGGTTGCGGCCATGCTCCGCGCCGCGGATATTAACGTGACCATAGATACCGTCACCAATGCCAAATATGATTCGATGCGTATCGGCGGTACCTGGGATGGTCTACTGGCAGAAAGTATGCTTGTTTTATCAAATAAGAATTTTACTTTCGTCACTTACTTCTCGGGGCTGCAGTGGCAGTACACCAAGAGACCCGCCGGGCTGCAGGAAGGGATCAACGCCTCGCTGGCCACGCCGGAAGCCGACCCGGAGTATATCAAGGCGATCATTCAGCTCCTTTACGACGACATGACGGTAATTCCGTTTTATGAGGAGCTAACTGTCAGTTTCGAGAATAAGGGTTATCATCAAGACTATGACCCCTTAAATTATGGTGGGGTGAATCTCCCGCTTTATGCGGACGTGTGGCTGGATAAGAGCCTCCGCTAAAGACCTGGCCATTCCTTTGGTTATAGGGTTAAAAAGCAAGGGAGGCGGGCGCAACAGGCAGGCCCGCCTCCCTGCTTCATCACCCCCGGCAACGCGGGCTCGAGGTCGGTTGGCGGGGCGGTAGTACGGGCGGGGCATTGATGCAGGCCGCCGCACTCCGTAACAGAAGTTTTGTTTGCTTGGCTAATGGAAATACAAAAGGACTAATTTGACCCACGACTAATTTACGGTAATTTTTTAGAGCTTGAAGATGCCGTAAGAAACTCCTTCCAATTTGATTTGGATGTCGTCTCCTTCAGTGTGAGCCTGTGTTCCATGGCATATCTGGGGTGCCAGATTATCAGGTTTTATTCCATTTATTCGAATATAAGACAGTTCTGCAGACGGGTTCAGTACAATGAGGAATCGCTCGCTGCCAGATTGGCGTAAATAGGCAAGATGACGGTCATTATTCTCGATTTGTAATGGAATGAAAGTACCAACGGCTTGCAGTGCAGGAGAGCGTCTCCTCAACGCAATGAGTTTTCGTACGTGGTTGAGCAGCGAACCGGGATCGCCTGCCTGCTTCTTGACTGTCGGGCGGTTCCTATGTGGATCCAACGGGAGGTAGAGCTGGTCTGTATCAGTGGTAGAAAAGCCGGCGTTCGGCCCGTCGTCCCATTGCATAGGAGTCCGGCTGCCCGTGCGTGCATAGCCCCCTTCTTTCGACACCAGTGCGGGGATGTAGCGCATACCGATCTCGTCGCCATAGTAGATAAAAGGCACTCCCGGCCAGGTCAGTAAAAATGTGAAAATTACTTTTAAATCCCTGGCAGTCCTTCCATCCGCACAGAGCCTTTTAACATCATGATTGGCGCTGGGAATGGAAATCAGTCCTTTGCCTTTTACTTTGGCAGCCTGCTCTAAATAACACTTGAGAAAATCCCGAATGCTACCGCCGCGGTATCGACGAAAGAAGCTTTTCTCGTTGAGCATGAGGTCTGTATACCCTACCACTCCAAAGTGCAGTACAAAATCGATATCAAAGCCGGCGGCAATCGATTCCCCGGGGTTGCCCCATTCGGCGATTAAAACCATGTCGGGATAGCGCGCTCGTACTTTTTGTCCAACGTCCCTCCATAATTTTATGGTTTCTTTGCGGTCCGGATCTAATTTTACCAGTGAGAACGCCATGTCGACACGAAACCCATCTACCCCGTGGCTAAGCCAATAATTCATAATTTTAATCAATTCTTTGCGGGTCTCAAGCGGTCCCGCCGCGCCGACTGGTTGCTGCCAAGGGTGGTCCGCTGCCGGTTTGGCGAATCCATAGTTTAAAGCGGGTTGAAAATAAAAACAATTGGCGACATAGTTACCGTCTCTCTCTGAATAACCCCGTACGAAGGAAAGCGGTACGTTGGCGTCTGATATCGCGGAGGAAGTCCAAATATAGCGGTCAGAGTATTTATTTCGCCTTTGACGGCAGGAAGCCTTAAACCAGGGGTGATCAATGGAAGTATGACCAGCCACCAGGTCGAGACAGATTCTAATATGGCGCCGGTGGGCTGCTCGGCAGAGTCGATAGAGATCCCGGTTTGTTCCATAGCGTGGCGCAATCCGATAATAATCAGCCACGTCATAGCCAGCATCTTGGAAGGGAGACACGAAACAGGGATTAATCCATATCGCGTTGATACCCAACCACTGAAGATAATCCAATTTTTGAATTATCCCGGGGATATCGCCGATGCCGTCGCCGTTGGTATCATAGAAGCTTTGAGGGTAAATCTGGTAAAAGACGGCTTGATTGAGCCAGTCGGGGAAATTAACCCCGGTGTCCATCTGCGACAAAGAAGGTAGTTTACTTATATTTTCACAATTATTCATGGAATGAATTTTACCCGTGAAACTAAAGTGCTGTCAAAGGGCTTCTGGTTGGGCCATAATTTGTATTTCGTGAGATTCTCATGGATGTAAAATTTAATATATTCCTATCCGTGGCTCATGGCACAATTGTTTTAATCAAGTGAATGTATTTAGCAAACGCTCAAGCGGCTGTCATGTATTTAAGCAGTTCGCCAACCAATTAACTAGCTGCAAGTTCGTTCTTGGAGGCGTTCAAGCCACTAGACGGCATCCTTGTAGCGGTCGCGTACCTCACCCTGAAAAGGTGCTTCTTATTCTTCGAGGTAGACCATGTAATTTTATTGAAAGACCCTTCCCGGATGGTCATGTCGGGGATATCGGGTGGTTCTAAGTATCGTCACTTTGCTGGACCGGAAGGGGTCCCAGGCTTTTATCTGGGGAAAAGCCTCAAATACCGGCGTTGGAGCAGCTGCTTTTTATCTGTTCAGGTATCACTTGACTTAACAGAGAAGAGCGAATATAATCACGGTACAAATAATACTACGATTGTATTAAGTGTGAGGAGCACTGTGGGGCGATTTACTACGGTGGTACCTGCCTTATGTGTTCTACTCATTCTGGCACAAATTACTGGTTGTAGTGCATCGCCTGCCAAGCTGACGCCACCTACCATTCCAACCACACAAGCGGCAATGCCTGCGCCCAGTACTTCTCCTGTTCCGACGACGGCGCCCACTCCCGTTCCAACCACGCAAGCGGCAATGCCTGCGCCCAGTGCTTCTCATGTTCCGACGACGGCGTCCATCACCGCTGCGGCCCCATCGCCTACGCCAATGGAGGTCGAACTAAAATACGACGATGATACAGCGAGAGACTTTTTATCAGCTGGCCTGGGAGGAGGATACCTGTTATCTTTTCAGGCACCTTTTGAGATGTTTGCTGTAAAGAAGGTGCGTCTTTTCGGCAGGACGGGAGGGGCTTTTTCGGCCCAATCATTCGTCGTAGAGGTCTGGGACAAAGACCGGGAGGTTTTATACAGTTCAAATCACTCCATCTTTAAGTTCAGTACCAGCCCTGCCTGGGTGGAAATTGATATTCCGAATGTGGAAATCAAAGAACGTTTTTATATCCATGTATTCACCGGCACAGGCAACCTGGGTGGCATTTTTATAGGCGCTGACGACAGTGTAAGTAACGAGCATTCATCTATTACTGTGCGAGAAGGTGGGATTACCAGGGAGTCATCGACCTGGGGCTACCGGTCTGACATGTGGTTCAGCGATAAGTCTAAAGTTAATTGGATGATAAGAGCAGTTGGCATTGGGTCTGCGTCATCGGCGGCTGTTATTGTCAGAGACGCACAGGATTTACCATCTGGTTACATCTTAGAAAAGAAGTCGTGCTATCAGGATGATAGGATTGAAATTTTTGATATAACCTACGTGAGCGAGGGATTGAAAGTGAGGGGATATCTCGCTCAACCCATTGCTCCTGGACTCTATCCGGCGGTTATCTGGAACCGAGGCGGAAACCTTGACTTTAGTATGCTGCAACCGGATAATTTGAAGCCCTATGCTGAAAATGGCTATGTAGCCATTGGTTCTCAGTATAGGGGTAGCCCCGGCAGTGAAGGGATGGAGGAATTTGGTGGGGCCGATGTTGATGATGTTCTAAATCTAATCTTCAGCTTAAAGAGCCTACCGAATGTTGATATTGATAAGATTGGCATGGTGGGTTTTTCCCGTGGAGGCATGATGACCTACCTGGCTCTCAAAGAGCAGACACTCAGAGGATTTAATTACATTAAGGCGGCTTGCACTATTGGCGGCAATGCCGACCTTTTTATGTCAGCCAAAGAGCGCCCGGATATGCTTACCGGAGTATTCGTGCCGCTGATTGGCGGCACTCCAAGCGAGGTTCCAGAGAAATATGAGGAGCGTTCGGCCACCTACTGGGTAGACAAGATTAATGTTCCTCTCCTGATACAGCACGGCGAGGCTGATGTTAGATGTTCAGTGGAACAATCCAGAAAGCTGGCGCAGGAACTGGCCAAGCAAGGAAAAGTCTATAAGCTGATTACTTATCCAGAGGATGACCACCCTTTAACAAAAAATAATGGTGGTTTGGCTGAAATATTTCAATGGCTTGGCCAGCACCTGAAGTAGCCCCCACTTTTAGATTATCGTGCTCGAATTATCATGGAATTCATGTCCCTGGTTCAGGTATGTGTCCGGCCAATTTCCACGTAAAAGCTGTATTGCTACCCAATTGCACTAAATGACTACACTTAATCTTGGGGTAACGGTATACTTGAGATGGCTGGCGAGCCAGGATTCGAACCTGGGCTAAAGGATCCAAAGTCCTCTGTGCTACCACTACACAACTCGCCAGTTCACCCGTAAATTATAGCATCAGGCAGCCTGCCGGGCAATTTTTTACCCGGAATAGATGAACGAATATTCTTATTCCCGTTCTATCTTATCGGGGTAAACTCCGGCGAAAACCGGAATCAGGGGGTAAGGGGGAGGGGTTCTCCGGGCACACCCGCCAGGCATTGAACCGCTTTTTCTCAAACCAGATAATAAATAACTCCGTAATCACCGCATCTTAAACGATGATTACGGAGCGTGGTTCTCCCCTGACAAAAGTTGTGAAAGCTGGCTACCGGCTATTTTTTCTTGGGGGCGGGTTTCTCCTTGCTATGCATCGCCTCGAGCTGCTGCTTCCACTTGCGGGCTTTATCCGCCATAAACCGTCTCGTTGGCTGCTTCTCGGTGCTGATAAGCATGGAATTGATATTCCCCCAGGGCACGAAAAGACTTTCCGTGTATCCGCCCAGCATATCGAGCTTGTCATCCCAGTGTACCAGGTTCATCAGGATGCCATGCTGGTCAACGACATACACCACGCCGATATAGCAGCTCTCCGGCGCGGTTTCGGGGACAAGGTGGACCGCAATACAATAACCCGGTTGGATCGCCTGCGTTTTAGCCATATGCTACCTCCGTTAGACCTGGGTGGCCGTAGCCTATTTATATAATTATTTGCCGCGATTGTCAATAGCGGCCACCTGATCCGTTCTTAATAATTCGCTAATGATTCTTTATGAAATCTTAAGGCCGGTTTTATCCGGTGTTTATGATTTTTACGTGGTTATTTATACCCGGTTGTTAAGATTGGTGAGGATAGGTGAGATAAAAGGGGGTTGAAAAAATGCAGAACTTCGTTATCGCGGGTAAGGCCAAGACGGTTTTCCGGCTCATCGAGCTTAAAGCGAAGCGGGAAGAGCTTGCCAGGCGCCAGAAAAAGCATGATTCCCGGAACAGGAAATAGTCGCTGGTACTTTTGAATGATGACTATCTCCGAAATTTGTCCTGCAGATTTTTAACCTCTTGCTGTTTTGCGTATTCCTCTTCGCTTAACGGTTCACAGGACCGCAACTTGTTATTCACAATCGTTATCGTAAAAAGCTCGCGGCATTTCCAGCACCGCCGCGGGCCGATGTAACTGGTCTCGACCAGAGAAAGTTTGCCTTCCGCACCGCACTTGGGGCATATCATGGTGACCATATTCATCTTTATTCCCCCCTTGGTACCCACCGGCTCGTTATCTTATCGAGCCTGATTATACCATTTGGGGCCGGTGTTGGCAATCTCATGGCACTTTCATGGTTTGTCCCGTTTCAGGGCATGGGGAAATACCGGCTGAACAGCCAGAAAAAGACGGGAATCGATACTACCGAGAAGATAAAACTGGAGAGGACAAACTGGTTGGATATCGATTTGTTGCCCCCGGCGCGTTCGGTCATAATTGGCGTTCCGGTAATCGGCGGGATGGCACTCTCTAAAATGAATATCAGTGCGAGGCTGTATTCCGGCTTGAACAGGATAAGCAGCACCAGAAAAACAGCCGGGAAAACGATGTTCTTTACCGCCAGGAATTTGATGATCTCGGTGTAATAGATTTTCCCTTTCTGTTTGAAATCGAGGTAAAGGCTACCGCCCAGGATAATCATGATGAGCGGCAGCGCCATCGCCCCCAGGATTTGCAGGATGGAATGCACGAATTCGGGCAGATAATCGCTGGCTCCCCACAGCCGTACGATGACCGCCAGGACGGTGGCGATGAGGATGGGATTGAAAATCCGCTGCCACTGCATTTTTTGCCGGTTTTTGCCCCGGAAGAAAAGATGGTAGGCGCTGAAGAAGACGACCGGGTGGAAGATGATGAAGATATAAAGTTGCGGTATATAAGGGGCATCCGTCCCGAAGATGCCGCTGATAATAATGAGCGGCATAAAAAGCCCGTTCTGGAAAAACAGATTAAGGGCGAACTCGCCGCGCGTTTCTTTACGCGAGATGAAAGAGGTAATGATTGTCAGGACCAGAGAAACGGCGGCGAAGACGAACCACCACAGAGGCAGCTGCCACCAGTCCGGGAATTCCTCCGGTGAGAAATTGACCACGATGCTGGAAAAAACCATGCAGGGCAGGGCGATATCGATGGCCAGCCGGGAAAGGAAGCCCAGGACATTTTCCGGCACGATGCCCCGCCGCGTTATCCAGAACCCGATGACGCCGATGCCCAGCAGCACCAGCACCGATTGCAGGACAATGACGAAGATATCCATCTATAATTTAAGTTTACTATACTTGCGTAAAATGTGAAATTCTCGTCACGGAAGGCAGGTTGTGACTTATTTAATTAATATAAATAAGGTAAGCTGTCAGGGGGGGACGGCTGGTGCCGAAGGTCGGACTCGAACCGACACGAGGGTCGCCCCTCAACAGTTTTTGAGACTGCCGCGTCTGCCATTCCGCCACTTCGGCAAGG
>CAYWZO010000008.1:0-45034 GCA_964462865.1 uncultured Dehalococcoidaceae bacterium
ATTCTCTGACCTCTGGGTATTGATAGCTATCCTGATACGACAATCCGGTAATCGCCGGGACGGCCGTCTGCAGATTCCAAATGAGTTTGGTCCAGTGCGCAGCACTAATATCTTCGCTTATATCCGTGCCTATTGCTTTATTAAGCAACGCTGAAAGAGTCTGTAATCGGCTCCCCTTGTTGCCGAAGGGCTCTCCTATGAGGAGGGCTGTCTTGCTGAATGGGATAGAGTATGATGCTTTACCCGGTTCAAGGAACTGACCATTAAATGTAACGACGCTGCTTATGATATTCTCTTTTCCCAAAAGCCCGGCTACTTGATCATCGCTCCGAACCCCGTTTTGCATGGTAACTAGGCGAGTGTAAGACAGAGAAGACTGCGCTTTCCTGACTGAAGATACAACATCCTGGGCTTTTACAGTTAGTAAGGCTAAATCCGGCTTGAAATTAAGATCTTCTGCAGCGTTAACCTGAATTACGATTCTCCCGGCTTCTCCATCAAGGACTAACCCGTTCCGGTTTACGGCATCAACATGAGGTTTACGGCCTATTAGAGTGACGTCTTCACCAGCTTTGGACAAGAGACCACCGATTACACTTCCAATAGCCCCCGCACCAATGATAGCTATCCTCATAATGGCTCCTCCTTCTGCAACCTTAGTCATTATTCTGGGTTTTTGCTAAAAACAGGTGACGATCTCGCCGTTTGTTATTGTACTCATTAGAAGATTGGTTAACAAATGCTCGAACGAAATAATGATCCAGACTATTTGATAACAATTTGAGTGTTTGTTGTTTTAGAGGATGATAAGTGGTTTTACTATTGGAAGCAAGATGGTAACTTCTTGAACACTTTTTAGCAACTGCAGAACACAAAAGTTCACCAAAAGAAAACTGGAGCCGGGGGGATTCGAACCCCCTACCTCCTGCGTGCAAAGCAGGCGTTCTCCCAACTGAACTACGGCCCCGTGTTACATCAGAAATTATAGCATATTTAGAATCTCTTGTTATAAGCTAGTCTTTTGACGCTCTCCTTAGCCGGTGTTATTATTGCTTGGGGGGTTCTTGTGCAGCGTTTACGCGTCAGGTTCAGCCGGGGAGAAGAAATCAAGTACATCTCACACCTGGACTTAATGCGCCTCTGGCAGCGGGCGCTCGTCCGGGCGGGCCTGCCGCTGGCCTACAGCGAGGGTTTCAATCCCCACCCCCGCCTCTCCCTGGCGGTGCCGCTGGCCCTGGGCGTGACCGGTGAGGCCGAACTGATGGACATTTACCTGGACAAATGGTCTTCCCCCCACTCCTTTACCGCCGCCCTAGGCCGGCTGCTGCCCCGGGGCATAGAAATCGAACAGGTCTTCAACATCGCCCTCACCCTGCCATCGTTGCAGTCGCAGGTTCGCTTCGCCGAGTACCGCGTCGTGATGGAAACCGGTCAAGCACGCGATGAAATAGAATCGGCCATCAACGCCCTGCTGGACAAAGAAAGCCTCCCCTGGCAGCACCAGCGGGATACGGGAGCGCGCCATTATGACCTGCGAGCCCTGGTGGAAGACGTTTGGCTGGCTGACTGGCGTAGCGGTTACGCCGGCATCATGATGAGGCTGCGCTGTGACAGCAGCGGCTCCGGGAGGCCGGAGCAGGTCACCGCCGCCCTCGGCTTTAAGCAGTACCCGGCAGCGATACATCGCACCCGCCTCATCCTTCAGGCGCAGTAGACCTGCAGTGGGCCTTTCCCATCGCTGTCGGTTTCATCGGGAGACAAGGTAGGCAGTTCCATCGGAACCGCCGGCCCGTAATACGCCATGGAACTTTTTGTGCCAGCCGCCAAGCTCTACGGATATGATTCCTTGACCGTTATATCGTTAATGCAATAATATTAAATTGTTAATGCAATTGACTTGAGGGAGGAATTATTGTATGCAGCACAAAGAGGGCAACTTTAAAGGGCTCAAGGATTTCAATATCTATTACCAGTGCTGGCTGCCGGAAGAAAAGACCGGGCCGGTGCTGTTAATCGCCCACGGCTTTGCCGAGCACAGCGGGCGCTACGGCAACGTCGTCAATCACTTCGTCCCTATAGGCTATCCCGTCTACGCCCTTGACCACCGGGGACACGGCCGCTCGGACGGCGAACGCGTCAAGGTTGACAGTTTTCACGATTACGTTGTAGACCTCAAGACCTTTTTCAATATCGTCCGTAAAGAAAATCCCGGGGACAAAGTGTTCCTCATCGGCCACAGCATGGGGTCGGTCATCGCCCTGCTTTATGCCATCGAATACCAGCAGGAACTGGCCGGGCTGGTCACCTCCGGTGGTGGCCTGACCAGACCCACCGACCCGCCTATGCCGCCGCGCAAACCCGGCGAGCCTTTGCCCACGGCCATGCTCAGCCGCGACCCGGAGGTCATCAAAGCCTACGAGAATGACCCGCTGGTTTACCGTGGCCCCATACCCACCGGCTTCGTTATGGGGGGTATGCTGGGCAAGCTTTATGATATGGTGCCGCAAATCAAGCTCCCGGCTCTCATTATGGCGGGGAATGGCGGCCCGGACGGCGCGCGTAGCCGGGTGCTGCATGAACGTATTGGCTCGAAAGATAAGACCCTCAAGCTCTACGAAGGCCTGCTGCATGAGATTTTCAACGAGCCGGAGCACCCGCAGGTTATGGCTGATCTGGAGGCATGGCTCAAGGCACACATCTAGAAAGGGAACGCTTGAAAAGAGATTTCGGTGCCCTAGGCCAGGGCACGTTCGATCTGATTATCATCGGGGGAGGCATTATCGGCACGGGTGTCGCCCGCGATGCCGCCCTCCGGGGCCTGCGTACGCTACTCGTGGAGAAGGAGGACTTCGCCTACGGCACCACTTCTCGCTCCACGCGGCTCATTCACGGCGGTCTGCGCTACCTGCGCATGCTCGACTTTAAACTGGTGAGGCAGGACCTCCGCGAGCGTGAAATTCTCCTGAAAATCGCCCCCCACCTGGTACACCGGCTCGAATTCATCATCCCTTTGCTGCGCAGCGAGCCTTATTACCGCTTTGTTCTGCCGGTCGGCCTGCGTCTGTACAACGCCCTTTCCATGGGGACGAGTCTGCCTGCCTGCCACCGCCTCTCCCCGCCGGAGGCCCTGCAGCGGGAGCCTTCACTGGCGGAAACCGGGGGACTGACCGGTGCCTTTATTTACTACGATTGCCAGGCCGAATATACCGAGAGGCTATGCATTGAAAACGCCCTGGACGCGGTCTCCAAAGGAGCCAGAGTATTGAACCACGCGGTGATGACCGATATCATCATCAAAGGCGGCTCGGTAAGCGGTATCCGGGTTAAAGATACCCTCACCGGTGAGGAATATACAGCTAACGGGCGCATTGTCCTTAACGCCGGCGGCCCGTGGGCCGACCTCGTCTGGCAGAAACTCGGTAGCCGCCGGCCTTATCACATCCGCAAGACCAAAGGTATTCATTTACTCACGGATAAATTGTCCAACCATGCCCTGGTGCTCTTCGCCAGGAGTGACGGGCGTCTCTTCTTCATCGTCCCCTGGCTGGACTACTCGCTCATAGGGACGACCGATACCGACTATTCCGGCGACCTTGATGAGCTTTACGCCGGTAAATCGGACGTTGCCTATCTGGTGTCCGCGATGCGCCACTACTTCCCCGGCTTCAGGGAAGACCGCATTCACTACACCCAGGCCGGTATCAGGCCTCTCGTCCCCAGAGGCCATAAAGCCGAATCCAATACCTCCCGGGCACACCGGCTCATCGACCACGAGCGCCAGGACGGCATAAAGGGGATTGTTTCCGTATTGGGCGGGAAAAACACCGCTTACCGCGGCATCGCCGAGGAAGCCGTGGACCTGGTCTGTCAAAAACTCGGCGTGAAAGTTGCCTCCAGTACGGCCCATACGCCATTGCCGGGGGCGCCGGCCGTACCCGAAAATGATATTGCCAGGGCCGCCATGGAAAACAGCCTGCCCCTGGAAACCATCGAGCACCTGGCTGCTATTTACGGCTCAAGATATACCTCCGTGCTGAAATATGTCCGGGAAGATAAACGCCTGGAGAATCCGCTCGTCCCCGGCGGAAAGGACATCTTAGCCCAGGTAAAGCACGCCGTCCTGGAAGAACAGGCCGTGACCGTGACGGACTTCATGCTCCGCCGCAGCTTCATCGGCCTCGGCCCGGCGCAGGGCCTGGACGCTGTGGAGACGGTCGCCGGGGAAATGGGACGCCTGCTCGGCTGGAACGATGCGGAAAAACACAAGCAGGCAGAACGCTACCGCGCTCTAGCGGCTTTAGGTCAACGCTTCAGGGAATAGGAGTCTGGATGATATGGTCCAAGAAAGCTATATCCTGGCGATAGATGAAGGTACCACCGGCAGCACCGCGCTCCTCTTCGATAAAAATGGTCAGGTGGTTTCCCGCGCCTACCGCGAGCTCCGCCAGATTTTCCCGCAGCCGGGCTGGGTGGAGCATGACGCCAGCGAGATTCTCCAGAACTGCATCACTCTGGCCCATGAAGCAGTACGAAAGACGGACGTGTCCTTTTCAGCCGTCAAAGGCCTGGGCATCACCAACCAGCGCGAAACGGTCGTGGTCTGGGAGCGCGCCACCGGCAAACCGGTCTATAACGCTATCGTCTGGCAGTGCCGCCGCACCGCCGCGCTCTGCGAACAGCTCAAGCAAAAAGGGCTGGAGCCCCTCGTCCGGCAAAAGACCGGACTGCCTATTGATGCCTATTTTTCCGCCACCAAAATCCGCTGGCTGCTGGATAATATCCCCGACGGCCAGCACCGCGCCGAGCGGGGCGACCTCATCTGCGGCACGATTGACAGCTGGCTCGTGTGGAATCTTACGGGGGGTAAAGCGCACGTTACCGATTATTCCAACGCCAGCCGCACCATGCTTTTCAATATTAATACATTGCGGTGGGATAAAGAGCTCCTTGACGTGCTGAATATCCCGGAGGCGATGATGCCCCAGGTCTTGCCTTCCAGCCGGATTTACGGGGAGACCGCCGCCGGGCTTCTGGAAGATGCCTGTATACCCATCGCCGGTATCGCCGGCGACCAGCAGGCGGCGCTATTCGGGCAGGCCTGCTATGAAAAAGGCATGGCCAAGAACACCTACGGGACCGGCTCTTTCGTCCTCGTCAATATCGGGGAGCAACCGGTTTTTACCGATACGGGCCTGATAACCACGCTGGGCTGGGGCATAGGCGATGATGTGACTTACGCCCTGGAAGGGAGCATCTTCATCACCGGGGCGGCCGTCCAGTGGCTCCGTGACGGCCTGGGGCTGATTCAGACATCGGCGGACATCGAGGCGCTGGCCGCTTCCGTGCCGGACAACGGCGGCGTTTATTTCGTCCCGGCCTTCGTGGGGCTGGGGGCCCCCTACTGGGATATGTACGCCCGCGGCGCTATGGTGGGACTGACCCGGGGAAGCAACCGTGGGCATATTGCCCGCGCCGTGCTGGAGTCGATTGCCTACCAGACCCGCGACGTCGTCGATATCATGAAAGCCAGTGCCTGCTGCCAGATACCGCTGTTAAGAGTGGACGGCGGCGGCAGCGTCGATAACCTGCTGATGCAGTTCCAGGCGGATATCCTGGGCATACCTATCCAGCGGGCACGGATACCCGAGACCACCGCACTGGGGGCGGCTTACCTGGCCGGCCTGGCTACCGGCGTATGGCGCAATACCGACGAGATCGGGCGGCAATGGCAGAGCTCGGCCAGCTACGAGCCGAAGATGTCCGCCGATGAAAGAGAGACCCTTTACGCTAACTGGAAAAGGGCGGTAGAGCGCGCCCGGGACTGGGCCAGGACGCCGTAAATAAACCCCGGACTTGGCTCCTTTATCCTATCTCTGCCCAGGCCAGCCGCTCCTCGCGGCGCGGGTCGTTTTCTACCCGGCACTCGCTGCCGAAAATCATCGTCGCCCGCTTCTCTTTATCATAGGTCGGCCAATCGGGCAGCCCTTTGTGGTTCGGGTTGCCGCTGCGGGCAAAGGCCAGCCAGGCGCCGCTGACCTTCTCCGCCAGCGTAATGCGTTCGGGACTGTCGCCCAGAATGCCGATGGTGGGCTCGACGTTATTGAAAACGAAAGGTATCTCCATGGTATGGGGGCACTTGAGCATGCCGCCCATGAAGGGGCTTTCCCAGGTGAACTGGTACATGTACACCGGGGCCGGGCTACCGGCCGCCTTGCGCTCCGCGACGCGGATAGCGTTCATACGCATGCGGTCCGTGGCGATGGCGACAATCAACTCGGTAGGCGTGGCCTGGGGCCGCGTACGCTTATAAGTCGCGATTAAACCATCAATCTTCTCCACCGGCACCGGGAAGCCGGTCTTGTCTCTGGTCCTCTCGATAACGGCATCGCGCAGTTCCGCCTCGGTGTACTTCCCGAACTTCGGGTCCCGCAGCATCATAAAGGTCATTTCGTCTTTATTGGTGCCGATCATCAACGAAACGTTGGCCGCCGTCGGCGCGGCGGCGGGGTGGAACGGGTGTTGCGGTAGCACCTTGCCATCGACTACCGGGGCGAACTGGCCCAACGGCATGCCGGCGGCAGGTTTAATCGCCAGCCATCCCGTATAAAGCATGTCAGCGCGCATGTTATGAAGGATATCGACCTGCTCTGGCTTCAGGCCGAAAGTGGCCAGCAGCTCCTGCGTGGTCTGGGTGGCTTCTTCCGCGGCCGCCCGTCCCGTCAGGCCGGGGCCGCTCTGCGATACGGCTTTATGGAACAGCCCCTTGGCCGCTGGCATGGCCTGGAGGGTGGCGACCTTGGCGCCGCCCCCTGACTCGCCGAAAATCATCACGTTTCCGGGGTCGCCGCCGAACACCGTGATATTGTCGCGTACCCATCTGAGGGCCTGCACGATGTCCAGCATTCCGGCGTTGCCCGAGCCGGCGTACTTCTCGCCGCAAAGCTCTTCGAGGTAAAGGTAGCCGAAGACGCCGAGACGGTGATTGACCGAGACGACGACCACATCCCCTGTCCGGGCCAAGTTGGCGCCTTCGTAATAAGGGATATGGTCTCCCGAGCCACAGAAAAAGCCGCCGCCGTGCAGCCAGACCATCACCGGCCTTTTGGCGCCGTCGTTCAGGCCGGGCGTCCAGACATTCAGGACGAGGCAGTCCTCTCCCATCTCGCCGATACCTACGAATCCCATAAGCCGGTAGCTTGTCGGCGTGACGTCGGGGGGCTGCCAGCAGGCTTGGCCGTATCGGGTGGTGTCCCGGGTGCCGGTCCACGGCGCTGGCGGTGTCGGCGCCATAAAGCGGTTATCGCCGTCCGTCGGCCCGCCGTAGGGGATTCCTTTGAAAGCATGGATGCCTCTATCGGTGGTCCCCTGTATTTTCCCCGTGGCTATTTCTACCGTGGGCCCATTCATAGTCAACCTCCGTTTATTTATAGTTACCAGGGTTTAGCGGTGGATTATGAAAAAAGTTACTGTCAGTAACGAGACGTATTCTCGGGGCCAAACTTCAGGAAGTCACGCCATTGTAAACGCTTTGTTCGCCGGTTGTCAACCCGAAATTACGCTGGCGCAGGCTTCCCTTGCCGCATCTTTTTCCCCTCCCGGCACTCCTTTTTATCCGGGCCGGGCTGCCAGGCGGCGCAGCAGGCGGGCCTTACCGCATAAATAGCGCAGGTAGCCAGCCTGTTCTGGTATTTCAGAAAGGCGCAGGCGCCGTTCACATGGCGTATCAGGCGGCTGTTGCCGTACTCCCACCTGGGGTCGTTATAGAGATTCTGCCAGTCGTCCGGTGTTATTCCCAGCCAGGCGATGATACGCTCAATTTCGTCCGGCCCGGCGTACGCCTGGTACCGCGTACAGCAGACACCACAGCGCTGGCAGGGCATGGGGCCGGTATTATGGCTGGTGGTATCCGCTTTTTTCTGTCCGGCAGTCCTCATCAGGCGAACCGCTTTTTTAGCCCCGTACAGGCGTCTTCGGGGGGCAGGATGCAGATGTTTTCATCCTGTAAAACCTGGTAATAGAACTGGTCACTGGTCTCGATGGGGGAATAGAGGAGCAGGCCGCGTGGCGCAATCCGGGCCTGCGCCCAGAACTGCCCTTTATCGAATCCGGAATAAGTGGACATATTAAAGCTGATGAGATTGAGCTCGTCCAGGTAGTCGAACACTTTCAAAAGGCCGGCGGCGAAGTCGCGCAGGTCATCTTCATCCAGTTCGGCCACGGAAGCTTTGTCGGGAAAAAGCACCAGGATATCGGCCAGGCGCCCCCGGGGCGCGAAGCTGGCCAGCCATTGCGTCCTGCCGCTGGCGCCGATGTACCTTTCGCCCGACCGCCGCTCCTGCTCCAGGAGGTCGCTCCAGTAGTTTGTCCCGCGTTTTTTGTAGTATTTACGGGAGGCCTCCAGCAGCAGTCTCTGGAAATTCGTCGGCCGGTAGCCGGCGTTGGCCTGGAGGTGCGGGTGGACGAGGCTGCCCCCGGAAGGCGGCATGTAGTTCCAGGCGATAAAGTGGTGCCGGGCCGCCGGGTCGGCCTTTTGTACGCTCTGGAGATAAGTGTGCGCCGCCAGCAGGGCGTTATGCACGGTTTCCAGCGTGAAACCTTTTAAAGGTATAAGGTGCTCTTCGGACATAACCACCACGGAGCCGTAGACATCGTACGGGCCGGCGTTGGGGAAGGCCAGCGCTTTGCCCCGACGGATGGTACCCCTGGGGACAAGGTCAGGCGGGAACCGGGGCGTAATCTGTTCCACTAGGGGAGAGCAAAAGGGACAGGGAATGGCTTTTGACCTTCTTTCCAGTTCCTCCAGGTCCGTCCGGATAATCCTCTCCGGAGAATACCGGACGAGGCGGCATGACTGCCCTGTCAGCGGGTCGGCGCGGAACTCGAGGGGGATTTCCGAAGGTACGAAGGCGCCGGCGCTATCACGCAGCAGCAGGCGGGAAGGCTTTATCTCGCGTTTGAACTCAATCGGGCTGAATTTAGCAGGTTTCATGATAGTGTTAATAACCCGTCATTGCGAGCCATTCCCGATGCAATCGGGAAGGCGCGGCAATCCCATAGATATATTTAATCTGATGATTGAGATTGCCACGGGCTTCGCCCTCGCAATGACAAATAAAAAATTTTCAATACCCCTATTTCACAATATTGCTTATCTGCTTGAACTTGTCCCCCTGGGCCACCTTGAGAAGCTCAAACAGCGCCATCTCGGCGGAGGTGGGCAGAACACCCATCGCGCTCATTTTAGGAAGCGCCACGGCCTTGTTCTCCGGCTCGCGCGAAGCAACGCAGTCGCTGACGACCTGCACCTCGTAGCCCGCCCTAGCCAGTGCCATGGCCGTCTGGTAAACGCAGATATGCGCCTCGATGCCGGCGATGAGCACCTGCCTGCGCCCCAGCGCTTCCAGCGATTTACCGAAGGCCTCGCTGTCGCAACAGTTGAAGCAGACCTTCTCGATGGGTTTGATATCCGGCAGGATTTCTTTAATTTCCGGGATGGTCAGGCCCAGCCCTTTCGGGTACTGCTCGGTTAAAATAACCGGTATCTCTAAAATTCTAGCCCCTTTAATAAGCTTCACCACGTTGCGCAGGAGCTTTTCCTTATCATGCATGGCGGGGAACAGCCTTTCCTGGAAATCGATGGTTACCAGTACGGCGCTTTCGGTCGTCAGCGGCGGCGGTAAGTTCATGCGGGCTTTTACCTCAATTCTTATATAATTCCGGACAGCGCAGGGCTGACAATCAAAGTATAGAATCTGGTCTGGCGCGTGTCAAAAAACAAAAGCCTGGATTTTAAATCATGAGTCTTAGTTACACCGGTCTTAACGTCCCGGCGAAGACCTGCCAGGCCAGGGCCGATTTGGCCACCAGGCTCAAGAAGATGTACGCCCTCTCGCCGAAGAGGTAATCGCGCCACGGGCCCACCTTTTGGTACTGGAGCACCATGTTCAGCGCGAAGCTGAAGAAAAAGACGAACAGCGTCGGCAGAATGATATACACGAAGGTGGGCACGCCGCCCTCCGCTTTAGCCAGCGAGCCGAAGAAATAGATGGCGATGGCAATCCACGGCGCAATGCCGGCAATGCAGCCAACGGCATAAGAAGTCCAGTTCGTCTTCTGCGTGACCTGGTTGTGAACTTCCATCACCAGGCCGCAGAGGTTCATCACGCCGGTCAGCGCGAAGGCCATGATGAGAGCGCCCAGGTCATAGACGCCGCACAGCATCCCGATGAGCACTATCATCAGGGAGGCGCTCAAGGAATATTCGTACCAGCGGGCGTAATTAATGCCCTTCTTCAGGTTATTGACGTACCATCCGAAAGCGCCGGGGGAGGCCACGGTAAAGTGCGCTACCGCCGAAAGCAGCAGGAATACCGCCACCATGATACCGAAGGGCAGGTTAGCGAGGACACTGGTTTCCGGCCAGAGCTTGCCCATTCCCTCGTTGTAGGTCAGGAAGGACGTGGTGACCGGCAGTCTGAAGTCATTGCTAAGCGTGATGATGAGTAACGCCTGGACCAGGTGCAGAAAACCCATGAAGATGTTGTAAATGCGTAACCGGTTAAATTGCGACTCGGTGTTCATCGGGCTCCTCCTTCACGCAGGGAAATGTTCTATATTTATGTTAATAAAGCACCCTGGAAATAGTCAATAGATTTTACCCACCTTTAGCGAAAGCGTAATACTTTTGTTATACTGGTGAAAGGCACCCGGACTTGTCGCCGCAGGAAAGAAAAACTCTTTGAACAGTCATCTACCGCCTTCGCCACCTGCCGGCCGCCGTATTTTTTACGGCTGGTACATCGTCGCTGCCTCATGGATAATGCTGTTCCTGATAAATGCGGTCAGCGTGGGTGTTTTCTTCAAGCCCATCCTGGAGGATGATGCCTTCACCTGGGACAGGGCCGCCCTCTCTTCCTACTACATGTTCGCCTCGCTGCTTTTCGCCATCGCTACCCCGTTCCTGGGCCGGATAATCGACCGCTTCGGGCCGAAGGTCATGCTTTTCATCGCTCTGGGAACCCAGACCTTGAGCAGCACGCTCAACGGCCTGGCTACCTCGGCCTGGTATATCTTTACCGGCCGCTTTCTTTACGATATAAAGGCCCTCCAGGCCGGCCAGGTGCTGGTCAACCGGTGGTTCGTAAAAAAACGGGGCCGGGCGCAGGGCATCGCCGCCACGGGCGTGCCCATCGGTACTCTGGTGCTGGCGCCGCTTTCGCAATTTCTCATTTTAACCTGGGGCTGGCGGGAGACCATGTTTTTCTGGGCGGGAGTCTCCTTCATCATCGTGCTGCCCCTGGTATTGCTGGTGCGCAACCGGCCGGAGGAAAAAGGCTGGGGGCCTGACGGAAAGGCCTCGCAACAAGGCTGGTCGTTAAAACCGGGTGAAGAAGTACGTCCGGACCGCACCGGGGTATTTCCCGGCCAGACCCTGGCCGGGGCCGCCAGGCTGGCGCCTTTCTGGCTGCTCTCGGCAACCCAGCTCATCTGCGGCGTCGGCTGCGGTTTCATGATGACCCACATCGTCATCTTCGCCACGGACTTCGGGTACACGGAAATGATTGGTGCCAGCCTTTTAAGCGTCCAGGGAGGATTGAACCTGGTCGGCGTGCTGCTTACCGGGTATATGTCGGACAGGTACGCCCGCAGCCGGGTGCTCGCCCTGACCCATGCCATCCGCAGCCTGGCCTTTTTCATTGCGGTCGTTTTCGTCTTCTGCGGCGGCGGTTCGCTCTGGATACTCTATCTGGCCATGGTGCTGTTCGGCTTCGGCTGGTTTACCACATCGCCGCTCACCTCCGGGCTGGTGGCCGACCTGTTCGGCGGCTTGAGCATGGGCACGATAATCGGGGTGGTTATGTCCTGCCACACCGTCGGTATGGCGCTGGGGGCCTACGCCGGCGGCGTCACCTTCGAACTTACCGGCAGCTATTACTGGTTTCTGGTGATTCAGGGCGGGCTGGAACTCCTGGCGGCGGCTTGCGCCCTGGCGATTAAAAGGAATGCAACCGGCCAATAGGATGTACCAAAGAACTATTGCATATTTCAATATTCGGGTATATAATATCTTCTGGTGGTTTTCAGACCAAGGTTATCAAACATGCAGGTAAATTACTTATACCCGTCCCAGTTGCGGATGACCTTAGCTCTAACCAACTACTAGAAGAAAGGAGGTCATCCGTTGAGTTTCCAGGACAAGTCACTTCAATGTGCTGACTGCGGCACGACTTTTACCTTCAGTGCCGCCGAGCAGGAGTTCTTCCAGTCCAAAGGCTACACCAACGAGCCCAAGCGGTGCCCTACCTGTCGCCAGGCAAGGAAAGCAGAACGGTATGGTGCTGGTGGTGGCCGAGTCCGCCAGATGTTCCCCGCCGTCTGCGCCCAGTGTGGCAAGGACACCGAAGTACCCTTCGAGCCCCGTGAAGGCCGTCCCGTCTACTGCAGTGAATGCTTCAGCAAGACCAGGGCTACTAGGTAATCGCCAGAGTACTTAAAAGAGAAGAGCAGACCAGCGAGTACGAGAAAAAGCCGGGCAACCGGTCGGTACCGCTGGTCTGTTTTTTGGTGGAGAAGCTGTTGGTGGTTGACTGTGAGTGGTTAGCTTGGGGGAGGAGTGATTTTAAAGATGATAGATTCCTACGCGCTGTAAAGGTAAAGCGGGTTCTTGTCCGTGATAATGCGGCGCTGTTTTTTCAGGGCGTCCCGGATATATAAAGGCAGGGAGAACATCCCCTGGTGGGTCAGCCCGTCGTAGAGCTTGAGCCCCCGGAGCCCCCGGGCGGCGATCCTTTTATTCACCTCGTCGGGCGGGAGCCGCGAGGGGTCGAGCCGCCGCGAGGCAATGCAAAGACCCCAAGGAGCACCGTAGGCGGGAACGACCACGGCATAGGCGATGACCACTGGAAAGACTTTTTTCAGCGTGTTATTTACCGCCGTTAAGTTTAATAGATCATTCATCGAAGCAGAACCGGCCTGGACGGAGATAAGCCCGTTCTCCGTGAGCCGGTCAAGAACAATCCGGTAGAACTCGCGGGTAAAGAGCCGGTAGGCCGGCCCTCCTTCAATCGGGTCGGGCAAATCGATGATGATAATGTCGAATTTTTCTTTTGAGCGCGCCAGGAACTCGCGGGCATCAGTGTGGTGCAGCTCGGTACGTTTATCTTCAAAAGCGCCCCGGGAAAGCCCGGGCAGGTATTGGCGGCTAAGCGCCGTCACTTCGCCATCGATATCCACCATCACCGCCCTTTTCACTGTCCGGTGAGATAGGGCCTCGCGCAGTGTAGCGCCCTCGCCGCCTCCGGCGATAAAGACCGTCTCCGGGGCAGGGTGCGTTATCATCGCCGGATGCACCAGGGCTTCGTGATAGATAAACTCATCCCACTCGCTGGACTGGATTTTACCGTCCAGCACCAGGCAGACACCCAGGCCGGCACAGCGTACCACCTGAACAGACTGGTACTTCGTCCGGCCGGCATACAGCACTTCTTCCAGGCGATGCAGCTGGACCAGGTCGCTGCTTATTTTATCGTTGAGCCATTTATCAGGGTCAGTATCCATAACAGTCCGTCTTCTAAACGGTTACCAGAACCCCCCTCTGTATTTCCGTTGTGGAGTGGTTCTTTGACCCGAGCCTCTCGATGAGTACTTCGGCCGCCTTCCGGGGGTCAACGGTGCTGCCGCAGGTGAACACGTCCACCGCGGCGTAGCCGTATTCCGGCCAGGTATGCACCGATAAATGTGACTCGGCGATAACCACCACGCCGCTCACTCCCTGGGGACTGAAGCGGTGGAAGGAATCGCCGAGAATCACGGCGCCGCTCTCGACGGCAGCGGTCAACATGGCTTCCCGGAGAAGGTCCAGGTCGTTTAATACCTCCCTGTCACAATCGTTGAGCTCAACCAGTAAATGTCTGCCTAGCGCATTCAATCACCTGCCCCCCTTTATAGATTTTCCGGTACCCGACCGGTAAGTCCGGCCAGTCTCTGGAATATTTTATATTTTTTCCGTTGGCCTGCTTAATAGTCCACCAAATAAAAAGTCCCAGAGCCAGATAACCACCCCAGGAACCTCCCCCCGCCTCCCGCTACTCAAGAAGCAGGGAAATCAAGACAATTGCGGATACCCGATATTAGTTGTTAAAATCTCTCCTTTTCCCGTCGGCAGTTATTCTGCCGGCTATATGACTGCTTTAATGTCCAGGTTCTGTTTCACCAGTTCGGCCAGGCCCGGCAGCTTTTTCTCCTGGTGGAGTCTAGCCTTGAGCAGGGCTTCTTCGATACCGGCGATAATTTCACCGGTGCCGACGCCGGTGCTGATGACCGGGATGCCGCGGCTCTCCGCTTTCTGAAAGACGTTATATACCGGCGGCCGGCTGTCGCCGCAGAGGACGAGGCAGCTCGTCGGTGTTTCCAGCGCGGCCAGTTGCATGTCCGGCCGGTCCTGGTGGATGATGGCGGCTTTACCGCTCTTCCGCCCGAAGTAATCGGCCCCGGAGCCGACCACCATCGCCCCCAGCATATAGTTTTCCACGAGCTCCCCGGACTTCTCCGGGTTATTCAATATCTTCCCCTCAACGACATCGGCCAGCTCGCCGACGGATATCGCCATCAGGACGCGGTTCTCCGGTATGACGCCCAGCACCTTGATACCGGCGGCGCCGAAATCGGCCGCGGCCTTCTCCTTAACGCTCTTAAGCTGGCTGGCCGGGACCTTGTTCAGCACCACGCCCAGCAGGTTCTCTCCGAAACCTTTATAAACATCGATATATATCGAGGGTTGGCCGGTATAGGCTTCCACCGCTATGGCCTTGGCCTGCATCTCCTTCGCCGCCCCGTAGGTAGCCAGGCTGTCGGCATCGGCGGCCTTCGCCCCGAGGCTGCTTTCCACCAGGACGACGTCCCGTCCCTTGACCACATCGGGCGCGTTGACGATATCCCCCGTACCCAGCACCTTTTTCATAAAAGCTATATCGCCGTCGGTACCGCCTTCGGTGGCCTGCGGCTTGAGATACCCCACCTGCTTGCCTTCGTTCACCAGGTTAATGGCCAGACCGGCGCAGATGGCGGTCTTGCCGGCCGCGGCTTCTGCAGAGACGATGTATAATACTCCCAAGCTTCACCCCCGGATGAGATTTGCGAGATTATTTTTAGTCAATATATTATAATCCTTTGACGCAGATTCGTAAAGGGGTATAAACTAGAGTATCCGTTTTTTCAGCGAAGTGGAAAGAATGCCGATTAAAGATACCGTTTCTCTGATTATACCCACCTATAACGAAAAAGATAATGTTGTCTCCCTCATCGAGAGGATAGACCGGGCGCTCAACGGCCATAAATATGAAATCGTGCTGGTGGACGATAACAGCCGGGACGGCACCATCGAAGCGGCAGAGAGCCTGGCTACCCGCTATCCGGTCAGGGTTATCGTGCGGCGGGGGGAAAAGGGGCTGGCGACCGCGGTGGTGCACGGGCTGCAATACGCCACCGGCGGCATCATCGGGGTCATGGACGCTGACCTGCAGCATCCGCCGGAGGTCATCCCCGCCCTGATAAAAGCGGTGGAGGACGGGGCGGATATGGCGGTCGCCTCGCGCTATATCCCCGGCGGCGGCTGCCCGAACTGGGGGCTGTCCCGGAAAATCATCTCCCGCGTTGCCCTGATGATATCTCACCTGCTCCTCCCCAGCTCGCGGCAGGTAAAAGACCCGCTCACGGGTTTCTTCATGTTCCGCCGGGAGAATATCGGCGGCGTCAGGCTGGCACCGGTGGGCTATAAAATCTCCCTGGAGATAATGCTGGTGGGCAAATTCCGGCATATCGTCGAGGTGCCCTTTATTTTCGAGGAGAGAAGCGCCGGTCAGAGCAAGCTGCGGCCCCAGCAGCAGATAGACTATCTGAAACACCTAACCAGCCTCATGGCACGCACCGGCGAAATCAAGAGGATACTCAAGTTCCTGGCCGTGGGCGTGAGCGGCATCATCGTCAATCAGGGCCTCCTCTGGCTGCTGACGGAATACGCCGGGCTGAAATATTATTATTCCGCTATTTTCAGCATCGAGGCTTCCATCATTACCAACTTTATCATGAACGACTTTTTTACCTTCGCCGACCGGCGTACCGGCAAGGGCGGGTCGTTCCTGGTACGCCTTTTGAAGTTCAATGTTATCTGCCTTAGCGGCGCCGCCATCCAGTACGGCCTGCTCCGGCTGTTCACTGATGTCTTCGGCGTGTATTACCTGCTGTCCAGCCTCATCGGGATTTTCGTGGCTTTTATCTGGAACTATTTCGTGAACAGTCTCTGGACATGGAAATAAAAGGCAAGCTCTCCCGGCTCTATAAGTGGGAATATTTCTGGCTCTGCCTCATCGTACTGGTCACGCTGGTGGCGCATTTCATTATCATCAGCAATCCCTCCGAGCTTATCCTGGATGAGCAGCATTATGTCAAAGACGCCAGGACAATCTCCGAAAATCATACCACCGAGCGCCAGGAGCACCCGCCGCTGGGCAAGCTCATCATCGTCGGCGGGATAAAGCTGTTCGGCGATAATCCCTGGGGCTGGCGTTTTTTCCCGGTTCTCTTCGGCACCGCCGGCATCGTGCTCTTCTATTTCCTCTGCCGGAAGCTGGACATGTCGCGGACGGGCTCATCCATCGCCGCCTTCCTGCTGGCCTTTGAGAACATGACCTTCGTCCAGGCCAGCGTGGCCATGCTGGATGTCTTTTATGTCACCCTGATGCTTGGCGCTTTCCTGCTCTACGTCAGCCGGAGATACATCGCCTCGGGCATCTCCATCGGTTTGAGCGGCCTGGCCAAGCTCAACGGGGCCCTGGCGGGGCCGGTGGTAGCGCTGCACTGGATTTTCACCCGGCGTAGCCGTTCCTGGTGGTTCCTTCTCGTCGTTTTCTTCGCGGTTATCGCCTTCGTGGAGCTGATGATACCGCTCGATTACGCTATCGGTCGGGTCTTTAACAACCTGGCCGACCCGCTGCACCGCATCAAGACCATGTTGAGCTTGAGCGGCACCCTTACCTTCGCCACCGTCGACCACGTTTCCGCCTCCCGTCCCTGGGACTGGCTGATTTCCTGGAAGCCCATGGCCTACTGGATTATGCCGCATTACACCGGCGCCATCAGCTTCACCATCTGGGCGCTGGTTATCCCCGCTTTCGGCTATATGGTCTATAAAGCGGTGAAAAGAAGCGAGGCGGGGCTTTTCGGGGCGGCCTGGTTTACCGGCACCTACCTGCTGCTGATACCGTTGAGCATCATCACGGACCGGGTCAGCTATCCCTATTATTTTTACCCCTCGGTGGGGGCCGTCTGCATCGGGGTGGCACTGGGGCTGAACGACCTCCTCGGCGTTTTCCACCGCCGCCCCTCCGGCAAGCTCAAGTGGACGGCGCTTTCGGTGGTGATTTTTGTCCTGTTTTTGCACCTGGCGTCTTTCCTCATCCTGTCGCCCCTCATCCCGGTGGACTTCGCCAAGCTGGTGGGGATAACGGTTTAAGTACTTGTTATTTAATTTTTTTCTTTAGCAAATAATTTACTAAATATACACTCCCGTACTCACATAAAGTACCACTTACCTTTTCTTTCCTTGAGCTACTATAATTGTTAACTTCCCGGTGCTATAATTACCTCGGGGGTGGTGTGGCCATGCGCGAGGCGATGCTTTATGAGAAGCTGCCGGGCTCCCGGGTGCGGTGCGGCACCTGCCAGTGGCGCTGCCGGATTAATCCAGGCAAATACGGCGTGTGCGGCATGTACCGGAACCAGGACGGCACCCTCTTCAACCTGAACTACGGCCGCGTGTCCTCCATGGCCGCCGACCCCATTGAAAAAAAGCCCCTCTTCCACTTCTATCCCGGCACGCTGTGCTTCTCGCTGGGGACGCTGGGCTGCAACTTCCACTGCCGGCACTGCCAGAACTGGGAAATCTCCACCGCCAACGGCAGCTCTCTGGCGAGCGGCTGCCGCGAGCTTTCCCCGGAGGCATCTATCGAGATGGCGCTGAAATACCGCTGCCGCGGCATTGCCTGGACCTATAACGAGCCCGGTATCTGGTTCGAGCACACTTACGAATCGGCCAGGCTGGCGAAGTCGCAGGGCCTCTACACCGTTTACGTCACCAACGGCTTCGCCACTCCGGAGGCCCTGGACGCCATCGGCCCTTACCTCGACGCCTGGCGTGTCGATGTCAAGGGATTTTCCGATGAATTATACCAGAACCTGTCCGGCGTGCCGCGCTGGCGTGAAATCCTTGAGGTAGCCAAACGCGCTAAGGACAAGTGGCACATGCACGTCGAGGTGGTCACCAACATCGTCCCCACCATGAACGACGACGATGCCCAGCTCGAGGGTATCGCGCGCTGGATACGGGACGAGCTGGGTGAGCTGACCCCCTGGCACGTGACCCGTTTTTACCCCCACCACCACCTGACACACCTTCCGCCGACGCCGCAGGAGACCATCGAACGCGCCTGTAAAATCGGCAAAGAGGCCGGGCTGAAGTTCATTTACGCCGGCAACCTCCCCGGCCACGAGAGCGAGAGCACCCGGTGCTATAACTGCGGCAAGGTCGTCGTCAGGCGCCGGGGTTATGATGCAGAGGTCACCGGACTGGACGGCTCGAAGTGCCGCTTCTGCGGGGCTGAACTTAATTTCAGGCCGGGTGGCGGTAAGGAGGTGTGATATGATGAGGAATCCTTATGTTGCCGGGTATTTCTATCCGGGCACGGCGGCGGAACTCAAGATGGCTATCGCCGGGCTGGTGGATAAAAACGCCCCGAAGGAGGAGGTCGTCGGCCTGCTCGTGCCGCACGCCGGCTACCAGTACTCCGGGCCGGTCACCGGCGCCACTGTTTCGCGGATTCGGTTCAAGGACACCTTCATTATCATCGGCCCGTCCCATTCGGGCCTGGGAAAACCGTTCAGTGTCATGGTCGAGGGCACCTGGCAGACGCCGCTGGGCGCGGTGGCAATCGATACCGAACTGGCGGAGAAAATCGTATCGGTATCCAAATACCTGGAAGCGGATGAAGAAGCCCACCGCGAGGAGCACGCCGTCGAGGTGCAGTTGCCTTTTCTGCAGTATTTCCAGCCGGATGTGCGCATTGTCCCCATTATCATCGGCGGGGGCGGCACCGGCGTTTACCCGGAAATCGGCCACGATATCGCCAAAGCGGTCAAAGCGCTAAAGAGGGACGTGGTCATCATGGCCAGCGGCGATATGACCCACTATGAGACGCGCGCCGCCGCTGAAGAGAAAGACCTTTACGCCGTCGAGGCCATGCTGAAGCTCGACATCGCCGAGCTGACGCGCCGCTACAAGTCCCGCCATATCTCCATGTGCGCCTATCCGCCGCTGGTCTGCCTCATGGCTGCCGCCAGGGAACTGGGCGCTACCGGTGGGGAACTGGTGAAATACCAGACCAGCGGCGACGTCACCGGCGATTATCATGAGGTGGTCGGCTACGCGGGCGTCATTTTCAAGAAAGTCGCCCGGCACCCCATCGTGGCTCTGGCTAAAGACACGGTGGAGAAATACGTTAAAGAAGGGAAAAAACCGGCGTCTCCGCCGGCCCTCACCCCGGAGATGCGGGCGCGGGCCGGGGTCTTCGTCTCCATCCATAAACACGGCGCTTTACGGGGGTGCATCGGCACCTTCGAGCCGCAGCAGCAGAACGTGGCCGAGGAAATTATCACCAACGCCATCAGTTCCGCCACCCGCGACCCCCGCTTCGACCCCGTCGCCCCGGACGAGCTTCAAGACCTCGATTACAGCGTGGACGTGCTCACCAGCCCGGAGCCGGTCTCGGATACAGGCAGTCTCGACGCTAAAAAATACGGCGTCATTGTGGAGGCGGGGTGGCGGCGGGGCCTGCTGCTGCCCGACCTCGAAGGCGTGGACACGCCTGACGAACAGATAGACATCTGCCGCCAGAAAGGCGGCATCAGCCCTGACGAGCCGGTGCAGCTTTACCGCTTTGAGGTGAAGAGGTATAAGTGATATAAGGAGGTAAAGGGTGAAAATACAGAGGTCGGTAGATATCAATACCCCGCCGGAGAAAATCTGGCCCCTCCTGATTGACCCGGAGAAAATCCTGAAGTGGTTTACTTTACTCAGGAAATTCGAATATACCGGGGACAAACGCGGTGGTGTGGGCACCACCTTCTACTATGAAGAGAAGACCGGCGGACAGCTTTTAAAGTTGAACTTCGTGGTTACGGAATGGATCGAAAATAAAAAGCTTGCCTTCAGCGTAACTTCGGGTTCTCTGAAGAAAGACGACCAGGTATGGAGCATCGAGGCCACGCCATCAGGGAGCCGCTTTACGGCGTTTGAGGACATGGAGATGCCTATGGGAATTATCGGTAAGATTATCGGCGCGCTTCTGGGCGGTGTAATGATAGGCGGAAACATAGATAAGATACTGGCCAATCTGAAGAAACTGGCTGAAGCATAAAAAAGCCTGGCATTATAGGGTGAAGAATATTAACGGACGGTATCAAGGCACTGGCCCGGACGAGCCGGTGCAGCTTTACCGCTTTGAGGTGAAAAAGTAGCTGGATTCACGCTTGCACGGGAATGACGACTTTACATATTTAATACGAGCTGTCATTGCGAGCCATCCCGATGAAATCGGGGAGGCGCGGCAATCTCACTGACTGAATGCAAACCGATGATAGAGATTGCCACGTCGCTATCGCGCCTCGCAATGACAAGCATAATTCAGGCTAGATAAAATCCTTGATTTGGAGTAAATTAGAGATAGAAACAATCCGGGCAGGTATACCATGAGCATGGATATGTTTGAAAAGCAGGACGAGCAGCGGCGGCTTCAGGGCGCCCCGCTGGCCACCCGTATGCGCCCCACCGAACTCAACGCCTTCGTCGGCCAGGGGCACCTCATCGGCAAGGGCCGGGTGCTGCGCCGCGCTATCGAGGCCGACCATATCCCCTCGATGATTTTCTGGGGGCCGCCCGGCTGTGGCAAGACCACCCTGGCCTATATTATCGCCAGCACCACCGGCGCTTTTTTCTCCCCCGTCAGCGCCGTCTCCGCCACCGTCGGCGACCTGCGCCGCATCATCCAGCAGGCCGCGGAGCGGCGCCAGGTGCACAACCAGAAGACCATCCTCTTTATCGACGAAATTCACCGCTTCAACAAGACCCAGCAGGACGCCGTCCTCCCCTACGTCGAAGACGGCACCGTCATCCTCATCGGGGCCACCACGGAAAACCCCTCCTTCGAGGTCACCTCGCCCCTGCTCTCCCGCACCCGCGTCGTGCCGCTCAAGCCCTTGACCGAGGATGAAATCCAGGTACTCCTGCTCCGGGCGCTCAAGGACAAGTTGCAGGGCATCGGTGACCTGGAAGCCGAGATTACCTCCGAGGCCATGCAGCACCTCATCGCCACCGCCAACAGCGATGCCCGCATCGCCCTAAACACCCTGGAGGTAGCCGCCCAGAACACCCCGGCCGGTACCCAGGGCAGGCGCCTGATTAACCTCGATATCATCGAGGACGCGCTCCAGAAAAGGGCCATGCTCTACGACAAAGCCGGCGAGCAGCACTACGACCTTATTTCCGCCCTGCATAAGTCCATGCGTGACTCCGACCCCGACGCCTCGATTTACTGGCTCGCCATGATGCTCGAGGCGGGTGAGGACCCGCTCTACATCGCCCGCCGCCTGATACGCTTCGCCTCGGAGGACGTCGGCATGGCCGACCCGCAGGCGCTGGTCGTCGCCATGGCCGCCCAGCAGGCCGTCCACTTCATCGGTATGCCGGAGGGCAACCTGGCCCTGGCCGAGGCGGCGGTCTACCTGGCTACCGCCCCCAAGAGCAACTCCCTCTACGAAGCCTACTCCCGCGTCCAGAAGGCCATCAAAGAAGGAGCCAGCGCCTCCGTACCGATGCACCTCCGCAACGCCGTCACGCCCCTGATGAAGGAGATGGGCTACGGCAAGGACTACAAATACGCCCATGACTACCCTGACCATTTCGTGGACCAGGAGCACCTGCCCGGTTCCATTAAAGGCAAGCAGTTTTATACCCCGGGGACTCTCGGCTACGAAAGGCAGGTGCTCAACCGGCTCAAGGCCTGGTGGCAGAAAAAGTCCAGGGCCGAAGAGGAAGAAACGCCGGGGGAAAATGGACCGGAGGCGTGAGGCTGGCCTTTTCCTTCCTTGACAATTATCTTCGATTTTCATACACTAAATCTGGTCTATGATGAAGTTCCCGGAACGGAAAAAGGGATATGAGTCTGCCCGTTAAGGTTGGGCATCTCTTCAGAAACTCCACACCTGCTGTTACCTGTTCTTTTCGGTTCCGCATTTTTAATCTTCCGTCTGTTGTCATTTTCGTTGTTGCTTCGACCGCGCTGATTGATACACAATTTACCCTTTCAAAGGAGATACGCTTATGGTCAGGCTCTCATTAATGCCCCGGGAGCAAAAGTTCTTTGACCTCTTCGAGGAAAGCGCCAGGAATATCAACGAGTCGGCCAGGGCGCTCAAGGAGATGGTGGATACCTGGCAGTTCATTGATAGCCGGGTAGCGGAGATAACCGAGATGGAGCACCGCGGTGATACCATCACCCACCAGGTAATTTCCCTGCTTCACCGCACCTTCGTCACCCCCTTCGACCGGGAGGACATCGCCCTGCTGGCCCACACCATGGATGACATCATCGACTTCATCCATGCCGCGGCCGATTCCATGTTCATCTACAAGATAACCAGCCCCACGCAGCGGGCCAAAGAGCTGGCCGGCGTCATCGTCCTGGGCGCGGCGGAAATGGAAAAGGCCGTAGCCGGGCTCCGCAAACGCTCCGAGTTCAAGAACATGCTGGAGCGGTGCGTGGAGATGAACCGTCTCGAAAACGTCGCCGACCGCATCTACCGCGCCGCCATCGCTGAGCTCTTCGATAACACGGCGGACATGGCCCAGGTCATCAAATGGCGGGAGATTTACGAGCACATGGAAAGCGCCACCGACCGGTGTGAGGATGTGGCCAACGTCCTCGAAGGGGTAGCCCTTAAGCATGCCTGATACGTCTCTGTCCCTCTTCATCCTGATTATCGTGCTCTCCATCGGCTTTGGCGTGGTCAATGGCTTCAACGATGCCGCCAACGCCATCGCCCCGGCCATTGGTTCCCGCTCCCTTTCACCGCGGAATGCCCTTATCATCGCCGCGGTGGCCAACCTGGCCGGGGCCTGCACGGGCACGGCCGTGGCCCGTACCATCGGTAAAGGCATCCTTATCCCTGAAGCGATAACCTTCCCGGTGGTCATCGCCGCCCTCGCCTCCATTATCATTTGGGGATTTTTAGCCACGTTTATGGGTCTGCCCATCAGCCTGCATCACGGGTTCATCGCTGGTCTGGCGGCGGCCGGTATTGTCGTGGCCGGGAATGGGGCGGTGGTGTGGAGTGTCATGGCCCAGATCATGTCCGCTGTCTTTATTGCCCCGGCGCTCGGTTTTACCGGCGGTTTTCTGGTGATGGCCTTTATTTACTGGCTGTTTCAACGCGCTGCCCCGGAGAAGATGCGCCGGGGCTTCAGCCAGGCACAATACCTGACGACGGCCTTCATGGCCTACAGCCACGGCAAGAACGATGGCCAGATGCCCATTGGCGTGATTACCATGGCGCTGGTAATTTTCCACAGCGACCCCGGCCTGTGGAGCAGGCTCTCCTTGTTAAACCTGGATACCTGGTGGATAATCGTCATCCCGGCACTGGCCATCAGTACCGGCACGGCCTTGGGAGGCAGGCGGGTGATTAAGACTATCGGGATGAAGGTCACCACTCTGCGGCCGGCCCAGGGTTTTACCACCCAGGCGGCCGCCGCCACGGTCATTGAAATAGCCTCGCACTTCGGTATCCCCGTCAGTACCACCCACATGATAAGTGCTTCCACCATGGGAGTAGGGGCCACGGAACGCCTCTCTGCGGTGCGGTGGGGGATAGCCGGTAATATCGTGGCGGCCTGGATACTGACCTTCCCTATCTGCGGGTTCCTGGGCTATTTCTTTTCCTGGCTGCTGCGGGCGGTGCTTTAGTCGTTTATAGAATGATATCCCTCGGTTTCACGCGGTGTTTTTCCGTCGTAATGATAGCTTGGATATCTGCCACCGCCCGGTCCAGCTCGCCGTGCCGGTTCACCACCAGGTAGTCGAAGAGGGGCAGCTTTTCCAGTTCCTCCCGGGCGGTCTTCAAACGCAGTTCGTATTCTTCAGCGGTTTCCGTGCGTCGCTGTTTCAGCCGCGGTGCTAGCTCCTCCAGAGAAGGTGCCGTCAGAAAGATAAACACCGCCTGCGGCAGGATTTTCTTGATGGTCGCGGCGCCCTGGACGTCGATTTTTATGATAACGTCTTTACCGCTCTCCAGGGCCTTTTTAACGGGTTCTCTGGGGACGCCGTACCGGTTGCCGTAAACGTTGGCCCATTCCAGCAGCTGCCCGTTATCAATCATTTGCTGGAAATCCGCGCCGGTGATGAAATGATAATGGACGCCGTCTTTTTCGTTGGGGCGGCGCGCACGCGTGGTGGCGGTAATGATAAATTCAAGGGGATAGCCGGATTTCCTCAGCCCGGTTAAGACCGAGTCTTTACCTGCCCCTGAAAGGCCGGACAGGACGATGAGCAGTGGCTTTGTCGGCGGGTTGACCGGGGTATTTTTCTCATAGCTCATCGGTGACGTCGCTTGGCTCCTGTTTGGGCGGTGTGCCGGAACGGCCGGTCTGGAGCCGGCTAGCGATGGTCTCCGGGGCCAGCGCCGCCAGTATGACGTGACCGCTATCGGTGAAGATTACCGCCTTGGTCCTCCGGCCGGAAGTCATGTCAATGACCTTCCCGTTATTCCTGCCCTCGTGGATAATGCGCTTGGTGGGCGCGGAATTCGGTGAAGCTATGGCGATAGCCCGGCTCATAGCCAATATATTGCCGAACCCTATGTGAACCAGTTCGATGCTCATATATTATCACCTCGTACTATATTCACAGGACTATTGTTTTTATCGACCGGAGAGTCCGCCTTTCAATGGGCTTGGAAATATTCTGCCGTTTAGCCTTACCGGCCGGCGTCAGGTAAAAAAAAGCGTGCGTCAGCGCCGGTCAAACAGAATCGCTGAAAAAGCCCTCCCCTAACCTATCACTTGTCATTAAGGTTGTCAAGGGCACTTCCTTCGTCCTGGCGGCCGCCTTTCAGGGTTTTTATATGGATTTTTTACATCTTATATACTAAATTTTTACTTTCACCCCTTTTTTTCTAGGGGGTACTGTGTTATAATAACAATTGCGTTAGGGTAGAGCTTTAACAATTTAATAGTGTTATCGTACCAGTTGCCTCTTGGTGGTTAGAGCGGGGTGGTACCACCCGTTCCCATCCCGAACACGGAAGTGAAACGCCCCAGCGCAGACGATACTGAGGGGGGAACCCTTTGCGGAAAATATGCCACTGCCAGGAGGCTTATTTATAAAGGCTCTGCTCTGACCTGTGGACAAAACGGATTATAATTTTGAGATTGTTTGGCAAGCAGCCATAGACCCTGTAATTGCGAAGCAATCTCCAGCAGATAACCAGGAACCATACGAGATTGCCTCGCCCCGGGAAACCGGGATTCGCAGTGGCGGGTGCCGGTAGCGGTATTTCTATCCCTGCTTGCCTAACGCTCCAGAGTGGTATAATATTAGAAATAGAGGAGTCTTTACCGGATATCGAATAATGCGGGGGAAAGATGGCTAGCAGGTTTGAAAAGTTTTCAGAAAGAGCCCGCCGCGTCCTCACCATAGCCCAGGAAGAGGCGCGCAGCCTTAATCACAGCTATATCGGCACCGAGCATATCCTGCTCGGCCTGGTCCGCGAGGAAGAAGGCGTGGCTGCCCGCGTGCTCATCAATCTCGGCATCGGCTTGAGCAAGGTGCGCTCGGCGGTGGAGTTCATCATCGGGCGCGGTGACAAGCCGGGGGCCGGGGAGACCGGCCTGACACCCCGGGCCAAGAAGGTCATCGAGCTGGCGATAGATGAGGCCCGCCAGATGGGCCATAATTATATTGGTACCGAGCATCTGCTGCTCGGCCTGCTCCGCGAAGGCGAAGGCGTGGCCTCCAGTGTACTGGACAGCTTCGGTATCACCCTCGAGAGGGCACGGGCGGAGGTTGCCCACATTTTGACCCAGAGCACGCCCCCCCGGGCCAGGATGGTCCGCTCCTCCAGCCGCACCCCTGCCCTGGACCAGCTCGGCTCTGACCTTACTGACCAGGCCCGCAAAGGCAAGCTCGACCCGGTTATCGGGCGGCATAAGGAAATCGAACGGGTCATCCAGATTCTCTCGCGGCGCACCAAGAACAACCCCGCCCTCATCGGCGAACCGGGTGTGGGCAAGACGGCCATCGTCGAAGGCCTGGCCCACCGCATCGTGACCGGTGATGTCCCCGAGACCTTACAGGACCGGCGGCTAATAGCCCTGGATATGGGCTCGCTGGTGGCCGGGACGAAATACCGCGGCGAGTTCGAGGAGCGGCTCAAGAAAATCATCGACGAGATTAAAACAGCCGCCAACTGCATTATCTTTATCGACGAGTTCCACACCATGGTCGGCGCCGGCGCCGCCGAGGGGGCCGTGGATGCGGCTAATATCCTCAAGCCTTCACTGGCCCGCGGCGAGCTCCAGTGCATCGGCGCTACCACCCTCGACGACTTCCGCAAGCACGTGGAAAGGGACGCTGCCCTGGAACGCCGCTTCCAGCCGGTGCTGGTCGAAGAGCCTTCCTTGGACGATACCCTGGAAATATTACGCGGTATCAAGAACCGCTATGAAGAGCACCATCGCCTGAAGATAAGCGATGAGGCACTCGTCGCGGCGGCTAACTTGGCGTCCCGCTACATCCCCGACCGCTTCCTCCCGGACAAGGCCATCGACCTGGTGGACGAGGCCGCCTCCCGGGTAAGAATCAGGCACAGCACTATACCGATTACACTACGGCAGGTCAGGGAGCAGGCCGATAGCATCCGCAAGGACAAGGACGCCGCGATGGCCACCCAGCAGTACGACTTCGCGGCGGAGCTACGCGACCGCGAGCTGCAGATCGATGAAAAGATGAAGAAGCTCGAAGACGAGTGGCGGAGTGAGCAGGAGCAGGAAGACGTGGAGGTCAAGAAAGAGGACATCTCCGAAGTTGTGAGCATGTGGACCGGCGTGCCGGTCGTCCAGCTCGCCGAGAACGAGACCAGCCGCCTGCTCAACATGGAAGAGGTGCTCCACAAGCGCATTATCGGCCAGAACGAGGCCGTCGATACCATCTCCAAGGCCATACGGCGTGCCCGCGCCGGCCTCAAGGACCCGCGCCGGCCGATAGGCAATTTCATCTTCCTCGGGCCGACCGGCGTCGGCAAGACGGAACTGGCCAGGGCCCTGGCCGAGTTCATGTTCGGCAGTGAGGAATCGCTTATCCGCATCGATATGTCCGAGTTTATGGAAAAATTTGCCGTGTCCCGCCTCGTCGGGGCGCCGCCCGGCTACGTCGGCTACGAGGAAGGCGGCCAGCTGACCGAGGCGGTGAGGCGTAAATCTTATAGCTGCATCCTCCTGGACGAGATTGAGAAGGCCCATCCCGATGTCCTGAAGCTCCTCCTCCAGATATTCGATGACGGCCACCTGACCGACGCCAAGGGACGCCGCGTCGATTTCCGCAACAGCATCATCATCATGACCAGCAATATCGGCGCCGAGCTTATCCGTAAAGGCACTACCCTCGGTTTCTCGCAGCGCAGCGATGAGGCCAAGAGCCGGGAGCAGTCTTACGAGCGGATGAAGGAGAACCTCCTCAACGAGCTGAAGAAGTCCTTTCTCCCCGAGTTCCTTAACCGTATCGACGGCCAGGTGGTCTTCCATTCGCTCTCCAAGGAGCAGATAAGGGCCATCGTCGACCTGATGCTGGCCAGCGTCATCAAGCAGCTCGGCGAGAAAGAAGTCAAGTTGCAGGTGACCGATGCCGCCAAGGACCTCCTCGGCGAGAAAGGCTACGATGAGGTCTACGGGGCGCGGCCGCTGCGCCGCGTTATCCAGAGCATGCTCGAGGACAGGCTCTCCGAAGACCTGCTGCGCGGCAAGTTCCATGCCGGCGACACCGTGGTGGTCGACCTGGAGGGCGAGGAACTCGTTGTTCGTTCCGGTGAAGCCGTGGGTGCCTTAAGCGCCGAAGAAAAGTAGTGACTTTACCACCTGACTTTAGTATAATGGGGCGGTGGGGTTCAGGAAGATGGACCCGCCGCCCTTTTTAATTGTCCCGGGACGCCCGGAAAGGAGCTTGAAAATTGGCCAGAGAGACTGTTGGAGTCCCTATCACCGGTAAGGTCATCAGCGTAAACGTTAGGGCAGGCGACCAGGTCAAGGAGGACGACGTCCTCTGCGTGCTGGAGTCGATGAAGATGGAGAACCCTATCGTGGCAACGGTGGGAGGCACCGTGGTGGAGGTGGGCGTGAAAGTCGACCAGGTAGTCAAGCCCGGCGAGACGGTAGCCGTTATCGAATATTGAAATTCCGGCGTGAAGCCTGTTAAGTTCTGATGAAATTTCATCCTATAATATTCGTTTTGATAGCCTACGGTATTACGGCCGTCATCGCCCTGTGTGTGTATTGCATCGTTAAAATCATCGCATTTTTCGTCCGGAGGAAAGAGAACACCCCGGCGCCTTCGGCCGGCACGGACAATAAAGGCGGTACCGCTTCATGAACCCGCTGGAATTCTTCCAGGGCATCTACACCTTTTTTCAAACCGAGCCGGATGTCGCTTTCGGGCGGTTGTTCCTCATTCTCCTGGGGTTGCTCTTTATCTATCTCTCCTATAAAAAGGTCCTGGAAGCGCTCATCATGCTGCCCCTGGGGATAGGCATGATTGCCGTCAACGGCGGCTTGATGATGATGGAGGCGGGACACGTGGGTACGCTGTTCGTCAACCCCATGGCGGGCAACTTCGAGGAGCTGATGTATTACCTGCAGATAGACTTCCTGCAGCCTATCTATACCTTCATGTTCAGCAACGGACTGATTGCCTGCCTCGTTTTCATGGGCATCGGCGCGATAACGGAAATCGATATCCTGCTGGCCCGGCCGGGCATGAGCCTCTTCCTGGCCGTCTTCGCCGAACTCGGCACTATCGCCACGCTGCCCATCGCCATGGCGATGGGCCTCCTGCCCAACGAGGCGGCGGCCATCGCGCTGGTGGGCGGGGCGGACGGCCCGATGGTGCTCTACGGCTCGCTGATGATAGCCCGCGACCTCTTCGTGCCGATAACCGTCGTCGCTTACGTTTACCTGGGCGTCTGCTATGCGGGCTATCCCTACCTGGCCAAAATCGTCCCCAGGCGCCTGCGCGCCATCGAGATGGACTACCGCGCCATACCCAAGGTCTCCTCCGGAGCCAAGTTCGCCTTCTGCATCGCCACGTTTACCGTGTTGAGCATCCTCTTCCCGGTGGCGGCGCCGCTGTTCGCCTCTTTCTTCGTGGGGCTGGCCGTCAAGGAAGCGGGCATCACCCGCTACGTGGAGCTTATCTCTGGGCCGGTGCTGTACGGCGCCACGTTCTTCCTCGGTTTCACGCTGGGGGCGCTTTTGGGCGTGGACATCATCCTCGACCCCAAGGTGCTGGCGCTGCTGGCGCTGGGCATCATCGCCCTGACGCTTTCGGGGCTGGGCGGCCTCGCCGGTGGCCTGATTTTCCGCAAGATGACCAAGGAGCCTTTCAACCCGCTGCTGGGGCTGGCCGCCGTTTCCTGCGTGCCCACCACTGCCAAGGTGGCCCAGAAGTGCGCCTTCTCCGTGAATAAAAAGTGTATGATTCTTCCCTATGCCATGGGTCCGAACGTCGCCGGCGTCATCACCACCGCCATCATCACCGGCATCTACATCAGTGGCCTCAAATTTCTGGGCGGGTAGGGCGAGTTCATTTCACTACCAGGCTCCCTTTTTACCTCACCCCTACCCCTCTCCAGCCTCATTATCATATAAAGCTCTGTTTCTTTTTGGCTGGAGAGGGGGTCAGGGGGTGAGGTTTCGCTTGCCTTCTCTTTGAAAATCCCGTAAACTCATTCCGTGAGCAAATCGGACGGTAAAATCGTTTACGTTTGCAAAGAGTGCGGCCGGGAAAGCGCCAAGTGGCTGGGGCGCTGTCCGGACTGCAACCAGTGGAACACCTTCGTGGAGTTTACCGCTGCCGTTAAACCAACATCCTCCCGCGCTTTGTCCTCCATCTCTCCGCCCCGGGAGCTTTCGCAGCTATCTATCGAGGCCCACGACCGTACCCCTTTGCCCCTCCCCGAGTTCAACCGCGTCCTCGGCGGCGGCGTCGTGGCGGGGTCGCTCGTCCTCGTCAGCGGCGACCCCGGCATCGGCAAATCGACGCTCCTTTTGCAGGCCGCCGCCTCTCTGGCGAATAGCGACAGCCGCGTGGTCTACGTCACCGGCGAGGAAACGGCCCACCAGATAAAGCTCCGCGCCGACCGCCTGGGGCTGGCGGGCGAAGGGCTTTACATCATGGCCGGGACGGACCTCGACGCGGCGCTGGAGCAGGCGGAGCAGGCTACGCCGTCGCTTCTGGTTATCGACTCCATCCAGACCGTCTATCTGCCCGAGCTCGATGCCGCGCCGGGCAACATCACCCAGGTGCGGGAGTGCACCATGCGCCTGATGCAGTGGGCCAAGCTCCGCGGCGTGCCCGTCTTTATCTCCGGCCACGTCACCAAGGAAGGCGCCATCGCCGGGCCGCGCGTGCTGGAGCACATCGTCGACGTCGTCCTCTACCTGGAAGGCGAGCCCTTCAGCGCCTACCGGCTGCTGCGCTGTGTGAAGAACCGCTTCGGCTCGACCAACGAGGTGGGCGTCTTCGAGATGAAGGAGAAGGGCATGGTCGAGGTTGAGAACCCCTCCAAAGCGTTCCTTTCCCAGCGCGGGACGGAGGCGGTGGGCTCGGTGGTGGTGCCCACGCTCGAAGGCAGCCGACCGCTTTTGGTGGAAATCCAGGCCCTGACGACCCCCAACAGCTTCGGGCAGCCGCGGCGCACCGCCAACGGCGTGGATTTCAATAGATTGCTGGTGGTGGCCGCCGTGCTTTCCCGGCGCGTGGGACTGAAGCTCGGCAACCAGGACATCATGGTCAACGTCACCGGCGGCTTGAGCGTGGGCGAGCCCGCCGCCGATTTAGGCATGGCTCTGGCGATTGCCTCCTCCTACCGCGACGCCGAGGTCATGGCGCATACGGTGGCGGTGGGGGAGGTGGGCTTGAGCGGCGAGCTGCGCGCCGTCACCCGGCTGGAGCGCCGCCTGGCCGAGGCCGCCCGCCTGGGCTTCAAGCGCTGTATCATCCCCAAAGCGGGGTCAAACACTATCAATTACCCGCAGGATATCGAAATCATCGCGGTGGGGACTTTAAGGGAGGCGGTTAGTAGGGGGTTGGCGGCTGGCAAAGAACCGGACATTTAAGAATGGTACTTGCCCCCTTTTCCTTCTTGCCTTCTCGTGGGTGGCCCAAACCAAACACAAAGCATTTGGAACGAATATAGTGGTTAAAGCGAAAAATGATTACACCATTGCGTTAACTTTCGCTCCCGATATAGAAAAAACTTTAAACAAATTATGTGAAAAATACCTGAAATATACTGATTATCAAATCGTGCCCCATTTAACGCTGATATACCCGTTTATGCCTGTTTTCAGCCTCTACAGAGTTAACGAACAGCTTGAAAAAGTGGCCAAGCGGACGAAACCATTCAATATTACGCTTAACGGGATAAATTTTTTTGAAGACGAAAGTAATGTAATTTATGCGGCCATAGAAAACAAAAGGCCGGTGAAAAAACTTCATATCGACCTTGTCAGGTCACTTGAAGGGCTTATTAAAGAACAGTACACCGACGGGAAATATAATCTGGAGAGATTCGTGCCGCACGTAACAATCGGTAATAAAATCCCGCATGATATATTCACGTTACTTAAGAAAAGGCTCTCAAAGTACCGACTCCACTTTGAGGATAATATAACCGATTTCATTTTATTTGCCGAAATCAAAGGGTTATGGCAGCCAAAAAGGGTTTTTCATTTATCAGGCTGAGAAACCCATGCTTCTGCTTTCACGAAATCGATAAATGGCCTATAATCTATACTAATATGCCCAAACAGCCTAAAGTCTCCGCCATCATCGTGGCGGAACAAAATCCTTCTCACTCTCCCTTTATAAAAGGGAGACGATGACATTGTTTTCAACCGGAGCGTTTGTCCCCCTTTCGTAAAGGGGGATTAAGGGGGATTTTGATTATAGTCTCCCCCCTTCCACTCTTTTCTCAAATACTCTATAATCTATACTAATATGCCCAAACAGCCTAAAGTCTCCGCCATCATCGTCGCCGCCGGGGACAGCCAGCGCATGGAGGGCGTCGATAAGCTCTTCGCCCCGCTCGGCAGCGCGCCGGTGCTGGCCCGCGTCCTCGATGCCTTCCAGGACTGCAAAAAGGTCGACCAGATTATACTGGTCATGAGCGTGAAGAACATCGAGGAAGGCCGCCGCATCATCGCCCTGGGAAACTGGACCAAGGTCACCGATATCTGCCTCGGCGGGAGAAGGCGGCAGGACTCGGTCGCCGAGGGGCTGAAACGTATTAAAGAAGGGGAGTGGATTATCATCCACGACGGCGCCCGCCCCTTCGTTACCGTCGACCTCATCGAGCGGGGGCTGGAGGAGGCCAGAGAGACCGGCGTTGCCGTGGCCGCCGTCCCGGTGACGGACACCATCAAGTACGTCAAGGGCTCCGAGATAGTCCGCCAGACACTGCCGCGTGAGAACCTCCGCGCCGTCCAGACGCCGCAGGTCTTCCGCTTCGATGTCATTAAAAACACCTATAAGTTCGTCCCCGGCGATGTCACCGATGACGCCGCCCTGGTGGAAAAGGCCGGCTACAAAGTCAAACTCTACCCGGGCGCTTATGATAATATAAAGATAACCACCCCCGACGACCTCGCGGTGGCCGGGGCGCTCTGGCAGCAACATGAGCAGCAGGATACGCGTAGGAATTGGCTTTGATACCCACCCCCTGGCGGCGGGGCGGAAGCTGGTGCTGGGCGGCGTCGAGATACCCTTCGCCCAGGGGCTGGCCGGCTGGAGCGACGCCGATGTCCTCACCCACGCCGTGATGGACGCCCTGCTGGGGGCGGCGGCGCTGGGCGATATCGGCGTCCATTTCCCGCCCGGCCAGCCGGAATACGAAGGCGTTTCCAGTCTGGTCCTGCTCGACCAGGTGGTCGAAAAGCTGGAGGAAAAGGGGTATCGGGTGGGCAACGTCGATGCCACGGTGGTGGCGGAAAGGCCCAGATTGCGCGAGTATATCGACGACATGCGGCAGGCGCTGTCACAGGTACTCGGCGTGGATATCGAGAGTGTCAGCGTCAAGGCCAGTACCTCCAGCGGGCTGGGCTTTACGGGGCGGGGCGAGGGTATCGCGGCCTACGCGGTGGCTTTAATAGAAAGCAGGTAATATGAAAGTAACCGACACCCTTTCCGGCAAGAAACAGGATTTTCAGCCTCACGGCGAAGTCGTGACGATGTACGTCTGCGGCATCAACCCTTACAGCGACTCCCATATCGGCCACGCCATGAGCTACATCATCTTCGATGTCGTCCGGCGCTACCTGGAGTACCGTGGCTATAAGGTCAAGCACGTCGAAAACGTCACCGACGTGGAGGACAACATCATCGCCACGGCCAACCGGCTCGGCATACCGGTGAAAGAGCTTACGGATAAATACACGCAACGCTACTTCGAGGACATGGACGCCCTGAACATCCTCCGGGCGGACGTCTATCCCAAAGCCACCGAGACTATTCCGGAAATCATCGGCATGACGCACGGTCTGGTCGAAAAGGGCTACGCTTACGCCATCGGCGGCAATGTTTACTTCAGAGTGAGAAAAGTGGCCGACTACGGCAAGCTCTCCAAGCGCAGCCTGGAACAGATGATGGCCGGGGCGCGCGTCGAGACGGGTGAAGAAAAGGAAGACCCGATGGACTTCGTCCTCTGGAAGGCGGCCAAGCCCGGCGAGCCGGCCTGGGACAGTCCCTGGGGCCGGGGCCGGCCCGGCTGGCACATCGAGTGCAGCGCCATGTCTTTAAAGTACCTCGGCGAGCAGATAGACATCCACGGCGGCGGCCAGGACCTCGTCTTTCCCCACCATGAAAACGAGATCGTGCAGTCGGAGAGCTTCACCGGCAAGAAGCCCTTTGTGAAATACTGGATGCACAACGGCCTGCTCCAGATGGGCGCCGAGAAGATGAGCAAGAGCCTGGGCAACCTGATAACCATACGCGAAGCCCTGCAAAAGTACACTGCCGATGCTCTGCGCATCTTCGTCTTGAGCTCATATTACCGCAGCCCGCTGACCTATACGGGGGAGACACTGGAGGCGGCGGAGAGTGGGGCGGAAAGACTGCGGCGCGTGGTTTCCAAGGACGATAAACCATCCGGCAAGGGAAAGGCACTCGATGCTGACCAGTACCGCGAAAAATTTATCGCGGTCATGGACGACGATTTCAATACTTCGCAGGCAATGGCGGTCCTTTTCGACCTGGCGCGGGATATCAACCGGGCGGATGAGATGGGGACGGATGCCATGAAAGCTCGAACCATGTTGAAGGAGCTGGGCGATGTGCTGGGGCTTTCTTTTAAAGCGCCGGAGGAATTACCTCTTGACGTAGAGTCTTTAAGACAGCTGGCTATCTCATTTAAAGGTAAAGTTACTGACATTGATAAGCTAGATGTGCCGGATGATCCCAGCGCTATCATAGACCTATTGATATCCGCCCGCAAAGACCTCCGTAAAGCCAGACAATTCCAGCTTGCCGACGAAATACGCAACAGGCTTAACGAACTCGATGTAGCCTTGGAAGACACGCCCCAGGGCACGGTCTGGAAGAGGAAACGGTAGAATAAAAGAAGGCACCAGCCTTGCTATGCCTTCTCCTTTAAACTAAACACTTGACCTTCGATAGCAGCCTGCCGGATATCGAGACTACCGGGTCTTACAGGAGGACTCGATTACCAGCCTGCCCTCCTGCGGATGACGCGCTACCTCTGGAGCCCTGGGAAAAGTCTACCCTGATTGGATTCGGAAACCGTGAAGCCGGTTAGCCCTTGCCGATGCGGAAAAGTTTGGTGCCGCAGACGGGGCAAACGCCCTGTGTCGCCGGTCGTTTATTCTTCAGGGTGACCGCTTTCGCGTTCTTGATTTCCCTTTTGGTCCTGCACTTCATGCAATATGCCTGCATCTAAGCACCTCCTCACTTGTCCTTGCACAGCAGAGTAGCAAAATTGAAGCTGTTTGTCAATAGCCAAAGCCCGTAATTTTATAAAAATTTTTGCAGGCTCGAACCTTAAGGCTTGCAGTAGAAGTTAATTTGGCTTCAAATGTTTAGTTGATGCCAAAAGTCATTGGCCGATCCGGAGGGACACTATCGAAAGGATAATGAAAATCACCACCAGGGCGATGGTGAGCTGAAAGAGCGTTTTCTCCACGCCGCGCTTGGTACGGTAGACCGTATCGGCCTGGCCGAAGATACCCCCCAGCCCGCCGCCCCTCACCTGGAGCAGGGCCACCAGCGTCAGGGCCACCGCGACGACTATCTGCGCGATATATAAGTAAGTTACCATCTTTTCATATTCTCCAACTGCCGGTTGCTAGGTTTCGGCCAGCTTACGCTTCAGCACCTCGTTAACAAGCTGCGGATTGGCGCGGCCTTTGGTCGCTTTCATCACCTGGCCCACCAGAAACTTGACCGCTATCTCTTTCCCCGCCCGGTAATCAGCCACAGCCTGCGTATTAGAGTTTATCACTTCCACGACCACTTTCTCAAGCTCGCCGGTATCGCTTATCTGGGAGAGGCCGCGTTCTTTAATAATAGCGTCGGCGGTCTTGCCGGTCTCGATAATATACACGTACATCTTATTTGTAGTTGTTATATTAATAATACCTTCAGAGTTCAACTGTGCTATTCTGGTCGTTTGTGCCGGAGGAACATTTTGCCTGAATTCTTGTATGTCAATGTTATTAGCGTTTATGATACTGGTGGCCGCGCCCAGGAGCAAGTTACTTATCTCTTTCGGTTTTACGTCTTCATTAACGCTCTCCTCAAAATAATCGGCCATGGCCTTGGAGGAGGTGAGTAAATCGGCATCGTAGCGCGGCAGGCCGTAATCCGCAATGAATCTATCGCGCCGGGCTTCCGGGAGCTCGGGCAGCTTCGCTTTGACGGATTCGACCCAATCGCGCCCGATAACCAGCGGCGGCAGGTCCGGCTCCGGGAAATAGCGGTAGTCGTGCGCGTACTCCTTGGTGCGCTGGGACACGGTCCTGCCCTTTTCATCCAGCCAGCCCCGTGTTTCCTGGACGAGCCGTTTGCCCTCGGTGACGGCTTGGCGCTGGCGCTGGGCTTCGTATTCCATGGCCAGGCGGACGGCCTTGAAGCTGTTCATGTTCTTGACCTCGACCTTGGGCGTGTATTCCTGGCTGCCTTCCGGGAGCAGGCTGATATTTGCATCGCACCTGAAGCTGCCTTCCTCCATGTTCCCGGTGGATACGCCCAGGTACTGCAGGATGCTGCGCAATTTCTTCAGGTATTCCTCGGCCTCCTCCGGCGAACGCAGGTCCGGCTCGCCGACGATTTCCATCAGGGGGCAGCCGGAGCGGTTGACGTCCACCAGGCTGTAGTCCTCGCCGCCCCCGGCACGGTGCAGCAGCTTGGCGACATCCTCTTCCAGGTGGACGCGGGTGATGCCTATCTTTCTCTTCCGGCCGTTGACTTCGATATTGAGCCAGCCCCCCTTGCTGATGGGCGCATCGTACTGGGAAATCTGGTAGCCTTTCATGAGGTCGGGATATGGGTAGTTCTTGCGGTCGAACTTGGTGTATTCGGAGACGGTGCAGTTCAGGGCGAGGGCCGTCATCATGGTGAACTCCACCGCCTGCCGGTTGATGACGGGGAGGACGCCGGGCATGCCGAGGCAGACCGGGCAGACATGGGTATTGGGCGGCGCACTGGCGTAATCAGCGCTGCAGCCGCAGTACATCTTGCTCTTGGTGAGGAGCTGGGCGTGAACTTCCAGCCCGATAATAGTCTCGTAGTTCATGTCGATAACGGCTTAAAAAAAGACATATCCAGTATAACAACTATATGTGAGTGTGGCAAGGCGGGCGATAGTTTATCCAGGTTAGTTCCTCTTCTTTACAGAAGGAGGAATTATTGATGAAGGTTTGAAGATTAACCGGCTTTTTCCAGGTATTTCTTCGTCCACGGGCAGGTCACGATGCACATGCCGCAGATATTATCGTGGACCACTTTTCTAACTCTTTCAAATTCACGAGCCGTTTCCCGGCAGGCGTAGGCATCATAGAGGGATTCGCGAGGAATTCCTGCCTGCCAGTTTATGCCGGATATTGCATGGCCGGGGCAGATATCCACGCAGGCGTTGCAGTCTCCGCATAGGGAGGTATTAACCGGTTGGTTAGTGGTAACGGGGGCATCCGTTAATACCGTGGTAAGCCTGACTGCTGAGCCAAAATCCTTGGTGACAAGCAACGCGCACTTGTATCTATCTCGCGCAGGTCAGCAAAGCCGACCAGGCTGGCGCCTTTATCTTTAAGAAAAGTCGTTAGTTCATCGTTCAGGGTTTTCATAATGGGATAATGATAGCAGGGGGAAACGGGGGTGTTGTATCAAAAGTGCCGCTTAATGTCACCCTGAGCCCTTCGGTTACCCTCAGGATAAACTCCGCGAAGGGTCTCGGAGTGGTGGGGTTGATACGTACGGCGCCCCGCCTTACGCCGAGATTCTTCGTCGCTTCGCTCCTCAGAATGACATTTGATAAAAAGCCCCAAACGGGGCATTGAGAAAAACTTAAGATAACTTGTTTGGAGAGGGGGAGGAAAAAGTGAGAGGGGCTGGCGCCCCTCTCCGCAGGCTATTCCCTTTGGGGGTATTGGCGTCTCCCTTTCGTAAAGGGAGACCGAGAGGGATTTTGTTTTTAATTAATTACTTGGTTTTTCTCCTAATAGGAGAATTAAAAAGAGAGGGTGTTATAGCCTCTCTTGGAGAGAAAAAATTATCTTTCAATAAATGCTTTGACCGTGATGCAACCGAAGATGAAGATTATGGCCAAAGCTAACATCTCAGGAATACCCATTGAAAGCTCCTTCCCCTAGCACTTCGTATACCCGCAGGCGAGGCAGTGGTAGCAGCCTTCCTGATAGATGAGCATGTTGGAGCACTCCGGGCACTGGCCGGCCATGTTCTTGGCCAGGCCGTAGTCCTCCAGCTTCGGTTTGGCGTCGTCATCGATGTGCCTCTCCAGCACGCTGGCGATGGCGTCGGCGCAGGAGAGGATGGACTTGCCGCCCTCCCACGATATCGACGGACAGCGGATGCCGCGGAGCTGCTTGACCACGGACGCCACGTCCACGCCGGAGCGGAGCGCCAGCGTGATGAGCCGGCAGATGGCCTCGAGCTGGGCCACGGCGCAGCCGCCGGACTTACCGAGCGTGGCGAACACCTCGAAGATGCCCTGGTCGTCATAGGCCACGGTGATATACAGCGAGCCGCAGCCGGTGTTGACCTTGGTAATCGTCCCCTTGGTTTCGGCGGGCCTCTTCCGGGGGGCGCGTTTGGCCGGCTCTTCTTCGGCCTTTTCCTTTTTTCCGGTGGTCAGTACCTGCGTATCCCGGCTCCGGTCGCGGTAGATGGTGATACCCTTCAGCCCTTCGTCGTAGGCGAGCATGTAAGCGCGGGCGACGTCTTCACGCGTGGCCGACTGCGGAAAGTTAATGGTCTTGGAGACGGCGTTGTTGGTCGAGTGCTGGAAGGCGGCCTGCATTTTTACGTGCCACTCCGGCGTTATTTCATGCGCGGTGACGAATATTCTTTTAATGTTTTCCGGGATGTCTTTGATTTCGTCCAGGTGTGCACCTTCGGCCAGCTTTTTCATCAGCTCTTCGGAGTAAAAACCGCCGTTGCGGGCCGCCGTCTCGAAGTAGGGGTTGACCTCGATGAAGGGCGTCCCGTCGAGGACGGTCTTGGTATAGCTCAAGGCAAAGAGCGGCTCGATGCCGCTGGAACAGCCGGCAATCATGCTCAACGTGCCGGTGGGGGCGATGGTGGTGCGCGTGGCGTTCCTTACGCGGGCTCCACCAGGTTTATCATAAACGCTACCTTTAAAAGCCGGGAAAAGGCCACGTTCCTTACCTAATTCTTCAGATGCTTTCGTAGCTTCAATTTGTATGAAAGCCATTATTTCTTGGGCTATGCCTAAAGCTTCTTTTGAATCGTAAGGCACGCCGAGCATCACCAGCATATCGGCGAAGCCCATGATACCCAGGCCTATTTTCCGCGTCTTCTTGGTCATTTCCTCGATTTGCGGCAGCGGGAATTTATTGGCATCGATGACGTTGTCCAGGAACCTGACGGTGGTCCTGACGGTCCTGGCCAGCTTGGCACGGTCGATTTCCGCTTTGCCGTCGGTGAAACGCACCATCTTGGCCAGGTTGATGGAGGCCAGGTTGCACGATTCGTAGGGGAGCAGGGGCTGCTCGCCGCAGGGGTTGGTGCTCTCGATTTTCCCCAGATGGGGGGTAGGGTTGTCCTGGTTGATGCGGTCGATGAAGACGATGCCGGGGTCGCCGGTGCGCCAGGCCATGTCGACTATTTTATCGAAGACCTCCTTGGCGTTTTTCTGGCCGACGACCTCTTTCGTGCGCGGGTTAATCAGGTCGTAGTCTTTTTCCGCCTTCACCGCTTCCATGAAATCGGCGGTCAGCGCCACGGAGAGGTTAAAATTGGTCAGGGCGTGAGAGTTTTGCTTGGCTTCGATAAACGTCTCAATATCGGGGTGGTCGACGTTGAGGATGCCCATGTTGGCGCCCCGCCGCGTGCCCCCCTGCTTGGTGACGTCGGTCACCGTATCGAACGCCCGCATGAAGGAGACCGGGCCGCTGGCCACGCCCCCGGTGGAACCGACCGTGTCGTTTTGCGGCCGCAGTCGCGAGAAGGAAAAGCCGGTGCCGCCGCCGCTCTTGTGGATGAGCGCGGTGTATTTCACGGCATCGAAGATGGACTCCATCGAGTCGTCCACGGGCAGCACGAAGCAGGCGGAAAGCTGCCCCAGCTCCCGGCCGGCGTTCATCAGCGTGGGGGAGTTGGGGAGGAACTCCAGCCCGCTCATCAGCTTGAGAAACTCGTCTTCAATAGCCTTGGCATTGGCCTTGGGGTTATAGATAAGCTCGGCGGCGGCAATAGCGTGGGCTACCCGGTGGAACATGTCCTCCGGCGTCTCCACGACGTTGCCCTGGGCATCCTTCTTCAGGTAGCGCCTTTCCAGGACCTGCCGGGCCGTGTCCGTAAGTCCCGTGGCGGACATATTTTCTCGGGGAGTGGTAACTTCGATATTGGTTTCCATCTCTGGTTCGACCTCCTGTTCTGGTTTTTCCGTGTTCAGGACTTCCATGACCATGGCCTCGATTTCCGCCTCGGTGGGGAGGCGTTGCTGGCGGCGGGCGCGCTTGTCTACCAGCTCTTCCATGCCCGGTAGCGTTGGCAGGTATTCCGCCTGCGCTTTCTCCAGGCGCTCGATGACCTGGGTGGTCAGCCGCTCCACGAGCCTGCGGTTCCGTATGCCCATGGCCGCCGCGTTATCGAAGACGATACGCGCTATCTGGCTCCGGTTGACGGAGCCCGGGTGTTTCCTGCTGTGATTGGCCATGCTCACCGCCGCACCCTCCGCCGGTTGGTAATCTGAATCGGCAGTTCTTCCCTGGGGAGGAGGGGTAGCTGGTCGGCGGATGGCGCTATGGCGTGGCCGGCCAGGCTGTCCACCTCCTCTTTCAGCGTGGTGATATCGGCGAACTCGCGGTAGACGCTGGCGAAGCGGATATAAGCGATGTGGTCGAGCTTCTTCAGCTTCGCCATGACCATGTCGCCGATGGCGGCGCTGGCTACCTCCGCCTTGCCCGTCTGATAAAGCTCTCCCTCGATTTCATCCGCCAGGTTGTCCGCGGCGTTGCTTGGCAGCGGCCTTTTCTCGCAGGCCTTGCGGATGCCGGTTAGAAGCTTTTCGCGGCGGAACTCCTCGCGCCGGCCGTCCTTTTTAATCACGAAGAGGCTGGCGGGCTGCAAGCGCTCGTAGGTAGTAAAACGCAGGCCGCAGCGCAGGCACTGGCGCCGCCGCCGCACGCCGTCGTTGACCTCCCGCGAGTCGATGACCCGCGAGTCGTCATAGCCGCAGAAGGGACAGTTCAAAGGCAGACCTCCACAATGTTTGGTGCCGAGGTCTATAATTTACCACTACAGGTTGTGTTTGTCAATACTTTTTCAGGGGTATTTTTAACAATTTTTTCATGAATTTTACTAAATTTTTTGGTCACGTGGAGGATTTTTCACGGATGAGATATGATTATTGAGCAAGGAGAAACGTATGAACTACCAGGAATCCATCGAATACCTTTTACGCTTTGCCGATTATGAACGACTGCCGCGCTCCGGCGTGGTCTGGGACCTGAAACGCATCGAAAGGCTGCTGGAGAAGCTGGGGAACCCCCAGCACGCCGCCCGGACGGTGCACGTCGCCGGGACGAAAGGTAAGGGGAGCGCCGCCGCCATGATTGAAGCGATGCTGCATCAGGCGGGCTACCGGACGGGGCTTTATACCTCCCCCCACCTCCTGTCTTACACCGAGCGTATCCGGGTAAATGGCCGGCCCATCGCCGAAGAAGAGTGGGCCGGTCTGGTGGCGTCCATCCGGCCGCAGGTGGAGGCGGTCAACCGGGAAGGCACGTTCGGCGAGACGACGACCTTCGAGCTGTATACAGCGATGGCTTTCGTCCATTTCCGTGAGATAAAGGCGGACTATCAGGTGATTGAAGTTGGTCTGGGGGGTCGGCTCGACGCGACCAACGTGGTGCGGCCTGATGTCTGCGTCATCACGTCCATCAGCTACGACCACATGGAAGTGCTGGGGGATACTTTAGCCAAGATAGCCGGGGAGAAGGCGGGCATCGTCAAGCCGGGCGTGCCGGTGGTGACCGCGCCGCAGGTGCCCGAGGCGATGGTGGTCATCGAGCGCGTCTGCCGCGAGCGCGGGGCGAGGCTGGTGAAGGTGGGGGAAGACGTCACCTGGCGGGTAGCCGGCGCTGACGAGGGAGGACAGTCTTTTCATTTGCTAGGGCTGCGGCGGGAGTATGATTTACGGCTGCCGCTCTTGGGCGAATACCAGGTGGAGAACGCGGCCTGCGCCGTGGCGGCCGTCGAACTCCTGGATGAGGCGGGGGCCAGAATAGGCGAGCCAAGCATAGTTGAAGGATTAAAAAAGGTGGAATGGCCGGGGCGCCTGCAGGTGCTGCGGCGGAGACCGTACCTCGTTATCGACGGGGCGCATAACGTTTATTCGCTTAAGAAGCTCGGCGAAGCCTTGAAGCGCTATTTCAAGTACGGAAAATTGATTCTGATAATCGGCTTTTCCTCGGATAAAGACGTACCCGGCATGGTGGCGGAGGCGACTAAGATAACCGGGGACGTCATCGCCACGGCTTCGCGCAGTCCGCGCTCGGTGAAGCCAGACATAATGTGTGAGGAGTTCGCTAAGAGGGGGGTCAAGGCGCGGGAGGCGGCTAACGTGACCGATGCCTTGAAGCTGGCGCGGGAGATGGCGAAGCCTGACGACCTCATCTGCGCTACGGGGTCTATCTTCGTGGTCGCGGAGGTGATGGAGCCCCTTATTAAGCCCTGAACAGACTGGTGCTTAAGTACTTCTCACCCCGGTCCGGAAAGATGACCGCGATGGTGCCGCCAGCTACCCTCCCGGCAATCTGCATGGCCGCGTACATGGCGGCGCCGCTGCTCATCCCCACGAAGATGCCCTCCTGTTTGACGACCTGCCGGGCCGTCTCGTAGGCGTCCTCCGTCTCGACCATGACGGTGATATCAATCTGCGAAGGGTCATAGATGGAGGGTACGATGGCCTCTTCCATATTCTTCAGCCCCTGGATGTAATGCCCCTGCACCGGGTGGGCGCTGACCACTTTAATCCTCGGGTTGTACTCCTTGAGGACCTTGCCCACGCCCATGATGGTGCCCGATGTTCCCAGCGAGGAAACGAAGTAGTCCAGCCGGCCGCCGGTCTGCTTCCAGATTTCCTCCCCGGTCGTCCGGTAGTGGGTCAGCTTATTGTACTCATTGGAAAACTGGTCCGGCATGAAGTACTTTTCCGGATAGTCCCTCACCAGCTCCCGCGCCTTCCTGATGGCACCATCAGTGCCCAGCTTGCCTTCGGTCAGGGTCACCGTGCCCCCGAAGGCCGTAATCATCTTTCGCCGCTCGACGGAAACGGAGGAACTCATGACGATTTCGACGCCGTAGCCCTTGACCACCCCGATCATCGCCAGGGCAACGCCCGTGTTCCCTGAAGTCGGCTCGATGATGGTCTTGCCCCTGGTCAGTTTGCCCTCGGCCTCGGCCTGCTCAACCATGCTCAGGGCGATCCTGTCCTTAATGCTGCCCGTGGGGTTGAACCCTTCAATCTTGGCGAGTATCGTCGCCTTCTTGTTGGGATTGAGCCTGCTTATCCTGACCATGGGCGTGTTCCCGATGGTTTGCAGGATGTTTTTATCGAAGCGCATTTGTCACCTCAAATGTAATTTGACGGGGAACCCGGTTATAATTGTACCAGAAACCTCATTTCTCCCCAAGTACCCTCCCCTCCACCACTAAATCCCCCCCGCTGCGATAAACGCGCGTAAAAGTTAGCTTTAGCGCCTTATTCACGTCCGTGATGTTAAGCTCGCCGGTGGTCTCGGTGCCTTTGCCCAGGAGCTTCGGCGCGATGATAGCTATTACCTTGTCCGCCAGCCCCAGCCGCAGGAAAGAGGTAATCGTTTCCGCGCCGCCCTCCACCAGCACCGAGGTTATCTCCCGCTCCCCCAGCTTTTTCATCAAAGCGCCCAGGTCTACCCGGTCGTCCGCGTCCGGCGGCGTGATGAGAACCTCCAGCCCCATCCCCTTCAAGGCGGCCAGCTTATCTTCGGCGTCCCGGGCGGTGGTTGCCACGAGCGTCCGCGCTTTTTCCTGCTCCTGGAATACCGCTACCTCCGGCGGGATACGCACATTGGAATCGAGTACGACACGCAGCGGGTTGCGCCCTTTCACCAGCCGCGTAGTCAGCTGCGGGTTGTCCTTGAGCACCGTGCCCGCGCCCACCAGGATGGCGTCGTTCTGCGCCCGGAGCCGGTGCGCCAGCTTCAGAGATTCCGGCGAGGCAATCCACCGCGAGTGGCCGCCCGCCGTGGCGATTCTCCCGTCCAGCGTCTGGGCGAACTTCAGCGTCACGTAAGGCAGGCCCGTGTTACGGTGCTTGATGTAGGCCTCGTTCAGGGCACGGCACTCTGCCTCGAGGGCTCCTACCGTCACCGCGATGCCCTGCTCTTTGAGTAACGCTATGCTCCGCCCGCTCACCCTTTTGTCCGGGTCGCTCATGCCGATGACCACCCGCCCCACCTGGCTTTTTATGATGGCCTCGACGCAGGGCGGCGTTTTGCCATAGTGGCGGCACGGCTCCAGCGTCACATACATCGTCGCCCCGCTCACATCCTCCCGGGCGTTTTTCAGCGCGTCCACCTCCGCGTGGTCGCCGCCGAAGTAGTGATGATACCCCCGGGCGACAATGCGGCCATTCCTGACGACTACAGCGCCTACCATGGGGTTTGGGGAGACCTTCCCCAGGCCGCGCCGGGCCAGACGCAGGGCCAGCCGCATGAATTTCTCATCTTCGGATTGAGAAGTCGTCACCATAGTGTTTGCTATTATAACTTAAAGCGAGGACTTTCACAAAGTTGGATGTCAGCTTGCGCCGGCGAGCGTGATTTGTTAAAATTAAAAACCGGAACAAGAAAAAGCGCGGGCCGTTAGCTCAGTTGGCAGAGCACCTGACTTTTAATCAGGGTGTC
>CAYWZO010000009.1:0-43912 GCA_964462865.1 uncultured Dehalococcoidaceae bacterium
TCTTGAAATACCCTTAGATTTCCATCAAGTATTGGATGACCCGAGCTCTAACTAAATTACCAAGAGAGGAGGTCATCCAATGAATTTTCAGGACAAGAACCTCGAATGTTCCGATTGCGGAGTAACTTTTATATTCAGCGCTGAGGAACAGGCGCAATTCCAATCTAGAGGCTACACCAACGAGCCCAAACGCTGTCCCGAATGCCGTCAGGCACGGAAAGCAGAACGCTACGGCAACAGCAATAGTTTTGGACATAGCACTTTAGGCTATATACCGGGCCGCCAGATGTACCCGGCGGTATGTGCTGACTGCGGTAAATCAACTTCGGTACCGTTTGAACCACGCCAGGGCAGGCCGGTCTATTGCAGTGATTGCTATCGCAAAGTAAGAGCCAGCAGGTAGACTTACTCCCGTCAATGAAGTATACATGGGCTGGTAAATACCCGGCCCGTGTATATCCCGGTCAATCAGGATTGGCTGGAAAGGGGGCTATCAATGAATGATAAGAAACCAAGACGAACTATGGAATTCGGTGAACAGGACGAGGATTTTATTAAAAAACTTGCCGGGGACATCGGCTGCTATTACTCCAAAGCTAATGACCGCACTTATAACCTGAATAAATATAAATCCGGCATTCAAGGTGAAATGGGTGTTTTCGCCTGGGTTCACAAGGAAGAGAAGGATTATTTCTGGATAGCCACAAGAAAGGTCTGGGTAGAAGAGGCTAAGGCCAAAGCACTGGCCGGTAGAAAGAGGACAGGAGTCAATTGTTTTCCCAGAGACAACCAGCATGCCGAAGACAGCGTCTGTTTTAGTACGAAAGATGATTACCAGAAGACCGTAAGGGTCTTAAGTTTGATAAAAAAAAGCATGTCGGCCTGAAATAGGGGCCATTTGAGCCGCCAATACGGCGATGTTTATTAATAAAAATATTGCATAAATGGAGAAGTAACATGAAAATACTTCTTGTCTATCCTCGATACCCTGACACTTTCTGGAGCTTCAGGCACGCTTTGAAAATCATCTCCAAGAAGGCCAACTTCCCGCCTCTGGGGCTGCTGACGGTGGCCGCCATGCTTCCCGCGGAATGGGAAAAGCGATTGGTAGACCTCAACGTAAACACACTGGGTGATGGGGATATTACCTGGGCCGATTTTGTCTTTATCAGTGCCATGGTGGTGCAGCAGGATTCGGCAAAGGAAGTTATCGCCCGCTGTAATAATCTTGACACCAGGGTGGTAGCTGGCGGGCCTCTTTTTACCACCGGATATGATAGATTCGAGGGGGTTGACCACTTCGTGCTGGGTGAAGGCGAAATCACCCTCCCACAATTTCTGGCAGACCTGGCCCAAGGATGCCCACGGCGCATCTACTCATCAGATAAGCGACCTGACATCGAAAAGACTCCCATCCCGGCATGGTCGCTTCTCGATATGAAGAATTACTCGGCGATGAGCCTGCAGTATTCCCGAGGTTGTCCTTTCGACTGCGAATTTTGCGATATAATCGTTCTCAACGGCCATAAGCCCAGAACCAAGGGCAGCCAGCAAATGGTGGACGAACTTGAAGCAATCTACCGCTATGGCTGGCGAGGCAGCTTATTCATCGTCGATGACAATTTCATCGGTAACAAAAAGAAATTAAAAATGGAGACCCTGCCGGCAATCATTAAATGGTCGAAGCAGAAAAAATACCCGTTCTCTTTCTTCACCGAATCATCAATTAATCTTGCCGATGATGATGAACTGATGGAGCTCATGACCGAAGCGGGTTTTAACCGCGTCTTTATAGGCATTGAAACACCGAATGAAGACAGCCTGGTGGAGTGTAATAAGGTACAAAACAGCCAACGCGACCTGGCTGCGGCAGTGAAGAAAATTCAGAATCACGGCTTCGAGGTGCAAGGGGGCTTTATCCTCGGTTTTGATAGCGACCCCGTTTCCATTTTCAAGAAACAGATACAATTTATTCAAAAGACTGGCATCGTTACGGCCATGGTCGGTTTGCTCAACGCGCCCAAAGGGACAAAGCTCTACCAGCGCCTCAAGAAAGAAAACCGCCTGCTCAATGACTTCTCCGGGGACAATATGGATTTTTCCTTGAACTTCGTACCTAGGATGAAATATAAAACGCTGGTGACCGGATACAAACATGTTCTGGATACAATCTACTCGCCGCGGTATTATTACGAGAGGGTAGTTGCCTTCCTGAAGGAATATAAACCTCGTAAGACGGCCGGGATATCACAGCTGCGGTTCTCTCATATCGCCAGTTTTATCAAGACCCTCTGGTTTTTGGGTGTCACGAATAAGGGGAGAAGGTATTTTTGGAGACTTTTAATTTCGACTCTCCTGAAGCGGCCGCGTCACTTCCCCTTATCAATAGGTTTGTCCGTCTCTGGGTTCCATTTCCGAAAGGTGGCCGAGGGTTACCATAAGACAATTCCAACGCTACATCGTCAAAGTGTGTAACGAACCTAACCCTTAAAAATTATTGTTCGGAATGATAGCTGGTAACATCTTAGTAAAATGTTAAATACCGAATCTTCATCAATTTAAATTGACGACAATTGGCAGTCAATGTTACGATGAAAGCACATACATCCCGATGTTCGTTCAGTGGTGAGTAGCTTCGACTTTACTGCCTAGGCTGCGGCGTGGTAACTTCCAGATTGTCGGTGCCGATGAGCTCTCCCCAGACGGGATGCCTCCGCGCGGCGAGATTGACGATGCGCCCCCCGAACTCCCCGTAGGTATAGCCGGCCAGTTCCGCCGCCGCTACCGTGCTAGTATCGGGGCTGATATCGGCGTTAGGATTGACGTCGATGACGTACTGGACGCCGTCGCTAATCCGCATATCGATGCGGGCGTAATCACGGCAGCCCGCCGCGGTATAGGCGGCCTTGCAGACCATCTCCACGTCGAGGAGCTCACTCTCGGTAAGCGGGGCTGGCAGCACCGTCTCGATTTTCTGGTATTGCTCCGATTCCGGAACGAACTTGGCCTCGTACGAGCAGATGCGGTCATGCTTATCTTTAAGCAAGGAAAACTCCATTTCGGCCGGCGGAAGCATGTCGACGCTACCGCTGTCCCAGAGCGATACGTGCAACTCCCGGCCATCAATGAAATCCTCGACCAGCACCGGCTGCTGGAATTTCTCGAGTATGTAGGCAATCCTGTTCTTAAGCTCCGCCTCTGCCGTAACCACGGCGTTGCGGTCAATCCCCTCGCTGCTGTGCTCCCGGGATGGTTTGACGATGGCCGGGAACCGATTCCACCTCACGTTCGCTGCGCTATTGTATATCTGCCACCGGGGGGTGGGAATACCTGATTTATCGAGAATCTGTTTGACGTTGAACTTGTCCTGGGCCAGCGCTATCGTGGCCGAACTCGCTCCGGTGAAAGTGAAGCCCCTCTTTTCGAGGTATTCCGCGACGAGCCATTCGCTGTGGACGACACCGGGCAGACCTTCACACCAATTGAAGACGACATATTCGAGGGGGTCGAATTTGTCTAACGACCTGTCAAGGTCATTATCGGTAACGGGAACGAGAGTCGCAGGATATCCTGATGAAGCAATAGCCCTTTCGAGCTGAGAGGTTACGTTGAAAACCTCTTCCTGTTCCTGTGCAGTCCAGTTCCGGTCCAGGTTGAATAGGAGCAAGACAGGAATTTTAGAGGGATAATAGTCTAGCGGCACTTGAGGTTTTCCAATCCCATCGTTCTCCTTCCTGAGGTCAAACGGTTTTTAAAGCAATAAACCGTCCGAATCATCATCCTTTTTATTTTTGCACTGCCATTAACCTGACTCTGAACCGAAACACGTACTCATCAGCTATGTCCAGCTGATAAAAATATTCCTTAAAATAATATTAACTTTTTATTTCTATTTAATCAATACTTTTTTCGGAAAATTTACGTATGAAATTGATATATCTGTCGAAGATGTTTTATATCCATCAAACCTGGCACTCCACCCCTGTATCATTATAATGACACATCATCAATAGCCTTTATTATATACTACACCTGAAAAAGCAGATATCCCGACATTCGCGCCGTGGCACATAATCAATCTGATGCATGTATCCGTGAGTAAAGATGGAACCGAGAACACCATAGCCCGCCAGAACATTGTCGAGGTCAGCGTCAAAAACTAGCCGCATATCACGTAAATACACTTACAAAAAGACAGGCATTAATATATTTTACCTACCCAAAGGCGTTTGGAGAGGGCTTTTGTTCACCAGGGGAAAAATTTCCAGGATACAATATCCGTCAGCGGAGACATAAGCAGAAATACCACCAGGTGGATTACCAGAAAGGCCACCACCAGACCGGGTACGGCTCGTCTTAATACGGAGTTGCCGGCGTTACGGAACCTTTTCAGCAGACTTTCCAGACCGATGGCGATGCCCAGGCATATCGACCCAACCGCAGGGTAAAAATAGTATACAAAGCTGACCCTATCGGTGATGATACTCAACGGTATCCAGATAACATAAGTGCCCAGGAACCATGATATCCCGAATAGCGCCGCCCCGCTACCCCTGGCCGCCCGGTATACCATGTATATTGCCGCGGGCATTATCAACAGCCATACGGAAGGGCTGATGCCGCCGTAGTAATGCGGCATATAGCAATAGGCTATCGGCCAGTAATTCAGCACCCACTCCCAGGGACGACTCAAGGCATAGTGCTGGGTGTTGGCAAAAGTCAGGTCACCCGTAAGAGTCAACATCTGCTGAATACGGTCGAAGGGATTGAGCCACTGGTGGGTTATCAGATAGTCGAAGACCGGCATGATTCCCAGGAAGGATAAGGCCGCAAGTATCAATATCAGCAGCGCCCGCCAGTGCCTGTTGCGGTCGAAAATCCAGTGTATCCCGATAACTGGCAACGCCAGCGTGCCGCTTAACTTGGCCAGGGCGCTCAAGCCAATGGATATACCGGAACAGATATATCTACGCGATAGATAAAGCAGGAAGGCCACCAGGAGTAAAACGTTAAAATAGACGTCCAGCGTGGCGATACTGGCCTGAATAAAAGACAGATTTTCAAAGGCCAGAAGAAAAGTCGCCAGATTGCTGGCCATGAGCGACATCCCCAGGCGGCGGCAGATGGAAAAAAATAACGCTATCGCAATGGTGCCTGCCAGCACCGAGAAGATACGCCAGCCCCAGGGATTATCTCCGAAGACGGAAATCCCGGCCACGATGAACAATTTACCCAGAGGGGGCTGGATGGGCTTTTCCGTCTGGTGCGAGGTGATGATATGGCGGGCATCGGGAACGTAATGATTTTCATCAAATAACAATTTAGATGGATCAGTGATGGTGCCTAAATGCATCACCAGAGTAACAACTAATATAACGCCCAGCCAGAAGTACTGGCTGGAATATATTGCCCGCAAGCGATGTCTCATTTTAACCCCGGGAATCATTGCCGCCAGCCATTAAACCTAACGGGAATTGCCAAGGTACTATCGGGTGGATATTATCATGCCAGGAAAGACATTGTAAAGGAAAGGAGTAATTTCCGGACGCTGGTAAAACACCAGCGATTCCGTTAGAATGGTGATTGCACAAACAATAACATCGTTTTAAAGGAGGGACCACTTTGAAAATCAGCGGTGTCTGGATGGGGGTAATCGCTATCGTTCTCGGTGTCCTGGTGCTGGCCTTGCCGGATATTATCAGGCTGACCGTGGGCATCGGCCTGATTGTTCTCGGTATAATAGCGCTGGTAAGAAAATAGCCGGTTTCGAGTAATCACAGGCGTCATCAAAGGGGGGCGGGATGTTCCGCCCCTTTTCCTATTCCGTCGCTAATCACAACCGCTGACCGGTCATAGCCTCTTGGTACGGTAATAACCGCTACTTTTAGGTTATTGCTAAAAAGACCGTACGTTTTAAAATGTAAGTATCGTCACAAGCCACCGGTATCGGCCGGTCGTTATAGTTTTGTAATACTTACCAACCTGATTTTATAACTTTTTAATATCCTTTCCAGTAGAATTGAAATAGATATGAGGCCCGGATAAAAAACACGAACGGGGTGATGTAAATGAATAAAATCAGCGAATTTTTCTTTCACTTAAGGTGGTTCTTCATGTCGCCGGAGAAAAAGTACCTGTACCTGTGGCACCGAACGCTGAAGACCATGAAGCAAACAAGCTACTAGTTGTTGATGGCCTGCGTCAGGGCAGGCTCCTAAAGGCAAGACGATAACAAGGGGGAGTAAAAAACTCCCCCTTAATATTTTGTTTATCTGATGCGCCACCGGACGGTACGGGTCCGGATTTCGCCGTTGTTTCCCATAACGTACTAAGACCATATTTCCGCGGATTTCAGTACCTTTTTACGATTGTGCCCAACACATTGAGAAGATATCATACAATTAGAAGCAATATTGGTCCGATATCCGGGTGGATTTGAAAACAGCGATGTTAAAACCGCCATAAAGATAAAAACAGAATAAAGGGGGCAGCCTGTTCGGAGACTGTCCCCCATCGAAGGCGACTTCAGTTAACTGACAATTGCGCGGCCAGTCTACTGCTGCCTTCTGTGTTTCAGTATCCGATAAATATTAACCGCTGTCAATTTTAAAATTTTAAGGGGAGGTCAAAGGAAGATGAAAAACCTCACCATAGGCTTGATATCTTTACTGGCAGTTATCGCCCTTCTCTTCGGTATTTTACCCGTTTTAGCCGGCGAATCGCCGGACGGCACAAATTTGACTGGTACCGGAAACGTTCACATCACCAAAAACGGGGTAAACAGCCAGAAATCAGCCATCACATCAACTTATCTCCCCATGACCGTACAGGCGGGAGAACCGCTTGTGTTTGCGCTTTCGGCCGCCGACCCCGATAACAACCAGCTGATTTACTCGGCTGCCAACCTGCCGCCGGGGGCAACCTTCGACCCGCTGACCGGAACCTTTTCGTGGACGCCGTCCTCCGGCCAGGCAGGTGTTTACCCGGGTATCCACTTCGAGGTATCGGACGGGGAGCTAACCGATTCGGAAGATATCACGATTACCGTTATCGCCTCCCCCGACGCCACACCGAAATCCGGGGCGGCCGTTTTTTCAATCACCGGTTTAAGTATCAATCCTTCAAAAGTCAATGCCGGTAAGAAAGTAAATATCCGCGCCACGGTTACCAATAGCGGCAACGCGGCCGGCGATTACGAGGTTGTGCTGAAGATAAACGGCGCAATCGAAGCCGTCAGTCTGGTTACCGTACCCGCCGAAAGCTCGGTCATCGTGAGTTTCACCAGCGTGCAGGATGCCCCTGGAGTATACGAAGTAGACGTCAACGGTTTTACCGGCTCGTTTGAAGTAAATTCGTTAAAAGGGTCAGGTGGTTCAGGCGGGCAGGGAGGCTCGCACGGACGCAAGGCGTAATCTTGCTACCGGACGGGAGAACACCGCAAGGGGGGGCCGAAAGCCCCCTCCCTTTTTTACAAGGCCAAGAACACCTGTTGCCAGCTTCTTAACAGCCTGCTACAATGTATGTCAAATGATAAAACTTACCGTTTTACCCAGGACCGCGCCGGGCAAATGGTCGGCCGGACTGCTGGCGGGTCTGGTGCTGTTCCTCGCCCTGCTCCTGATACTGGTGGCGGCCGGTCAGCGTGGCGGGGATACGTTTTTCAGCAATCTGGCGCTGGCCATACCCGGCCTGCTGGCCGGGATTTGCGGCATCGCCGCTTTTATCACCGGCACCATAGCCATAATCAAAAGCCAGGAGAGAGCTATACTCGTTTTTCTGGCAACAATCGTCGGGCTTTTCGTGCTGGTGTTCTGTCTCGGTGAATTTCTCTCGCCCCATTAGACCGGCCGCACCACGCGGCCGGAGTCTCCCCCCGAATATTCCCTGAAGTTAAATAAATTGTTATAATATTAAGTAATACGCCATCGCTTTCAAAGGAGTATGAATGGAAATTTCCTCTGTACGCAAGAATACCAAGCTGCTCATTGACGGCGCCCTTTTCAACGTGGAAGAGTCCGATTTTACCAAGCCCGGCAAGGGACAGTCCATTTACCGTCTGAAGTTACGGAACCTGCGCGATGGCAGTATCACCAACCGCACCTACCGCTCCGGAGACAAGGTCGAAGAAGTACGCACCTCCAGCCAGGAAGAGCAGTACCTCTATCAAGACGGCGACCAGTACGTATTTATGAACTCCGTGACCTTCGAGCAGATTTCCATCCCCCGTGAGCTTATCGGGGACAAGAAGAACTTCCTGAAGGAAGGCACGGTGGTGGTGATGTTGATGTGGGGCGACCAGCCCATCGATATCACCCTGCCGATAACTGTCGACCTCAAAGTGATCCAGACTGAAATACCCTTAAAGACCGCCACCATCACCGCCCAGATGAAGCAGTCCGTCCTGGAGACGGGCTTTGTCATCGGCACGCCCACCTTTATCAAAGAGGGCGATATCATCAAAGTGGATACGCGTTCCGGCGCCTACGTGGAGCGGGTATCCGCCGCGAAGTAGACCATGGTAGAGGACGATAACCAGCGGCTGGCCCGCCTCAAGGAGAACTTACGGCGACGGGCCTTAATTATTGATCATATCCGCACCTTTTTCAAAGAGCAGGACTTCCTGGAAGTCGAGACCCCCACCCGCGTCCCCAGCATCGCGCCGGAGCCTTACATCATCCCTTTCACGAGCGGCGACTGGTTTCTAACCACCTCCCCGGAACTCCACATGAAGCGCATGCTCGCTGCCGGCTATGCAAAGCTGTTCCAGTTCAGCCGCTGTTTCCGCCAGGGCGAACGGGGCCGCTGGCATAATCCGGAGTTCACCATGCTGGAATGGTACCGCTCCGGCGCGGACTACCACCGGATTATCGAGGATATCGAACATCTTATAACGGCGCTGGCGGAAAAGCTGGGACTGAAAAGTAGCGTCAGGTACGGCGGCCAGGACATAGATATCCGCCTGCCGTGGCCCCGGACAACGGTCAAAAAGGCTTTTCTCAAGGCAGCGGGCTGGGACCCCGTGGCTTCCGGCGATGCCTCCCGCTTCGACATGGATTTCGTGACCAAGGTGCAGCCGTCCTTTGACCCCCGCCGCCCCACCGTGATGACGGACTACCCCGCGGCGCTCGCCTCGCTGGCCCGCCTCAAGCCGGGAGACACCAGCGTGGCCGAAAGGGCCGAGGTCTTCATCGGCGGGCTGGAGCTGGCCAATGCCTACAGCGAGCTGGCGGACGCCGGGGAACAGGAGCGGCGCTTCCGGGAGGCCATCGAGCAAATCCGGCAGGAACAGCACCAGGAAATACCACTACCGCAGCGGTTCCTGGAATCGGTAACGCACCTGCCCCCCTGCGGTGGCGTGGCGCTGGGGGTTGACCGGCTGGTGATGTTGTTCTGCGATGCGCCGTCGATAGACGAGGTGATGGCGTTCACCACGGATAGCTCGTGAATTGACCCCTGCTTAGCTTAGCTCCATGCCCCGGGGCACGACGACGATACCCTTATCAGACACGGTACAACCGCGCCGCCGGTCCGCCTCCAGGTCATAACCTACCGGCACACCGGCGCGGATGATCACCTCTTTATCGACGATGGCGCGCTTCACCCTGGCCCGGGGCTCGATGGTGACATCGTCGAGGATGACGGAGTCCTCCACCACGGCGTCTTTTTCCACGATGACGCCGGGTGACAGGATGGAACTTCTGACCGTACCGCCGCTGATGATACAGCCGTCGGACACCATGGACTCCAGCGTCTGTCCGCCGATGATGCATTTGCTCGGTGGCATGGACCTTTCAAACGTCCGGAACCGCCATTTCTCGGTATAGAGATTGAAAAGGGGACTGACGCCGATGATATCCATGTTGGCTTCATAGTATGAGTCCAGGGAGCCGACATCCCGCCAGTAGGATGAATCGGGCGTTTTGTCCACCAGCACCTTGTTTCTCCGTCCGCTCTCCACCTGGACGATATAGTCCTCGATCCGGTTCTGTGTGGTGAAATCGTAAAGGAAGATATCCGACCGTTTGCCAATCAAGCCGGGAATGATATCGGCGCCGAAATCATCCCCTGGTTCTTTGAGGATATCCATCAGGACATCGACATTAAAGACATAAATACCCATCGAGGCCAGGGCCTGGCCCTCTTCCCCCGGCGCCGCCGCCGGGTGCACCGGCTTCTCGGTAAAATTGATGGCCCGCAGCTTTTCATCCACTTCGAAGACTCCGAGTTTGCCGGCCGCTACGTCCACCGGCACGCGTGTCACGGATATTGTCAGCCCGGCCCTGTTCTTTCTGTGGAAATCGACCATGTGCTTATAGTTCATCTTATAAACATGGTCGCCGGCCAGAATCAGAACCTGTTCGAAGTCCTTGCCGCGCAGCAAGTCAAGGTTCTGGCGGATGGCATCGGCGGTACCTCGGTACCATTCCTGGCCGATCTTCTGCTGGGCAGGTACGCAGTAGATATATTCGCCCAGCCGTGAGCTCGATATCCCCCAGCCTTCCTGGATATGGCGCTGCAGAGACCAGGAGCGGTACTGGACGAGGACGAAGATTTTACGGATATCCGAATTGATACAGTTGCTTAAAGGAAAGTCGATAAGCCGGTATTTCCCGGCGAAGGGCACGGCCGGCTTGGAGCGTACCCTGGTAAGCGGCTGTAACCTTTCCCCGCTGCCCCCCGCGAGGATAATGGTCAGGACTTTCTCCACCGAATTATCTCCGTCATCCCGGAACAATTATACGAGGGCGCTTAACCTAAGTATATAATTTATATCACGAAATGGGAATGGACTCTTTATATTAACATCAAAAAGCTACGATTCGCCCCGCAACCCCTTTAACAGCCCCCGGAGCGTCCGCCAGATACGGTTGGCATTATCTATCTGATTCTCCCGGGCGATAATCTCACCATAGCGGACGTTGAGATACAGATCGGTCAGGTCGTTCAAAGGCTCGCGGCTGTCCGGCACCTGGCGTCCCAGTCGGCCGGAGTACTCCACCGGGGTCTCCGGGCGGCGGCGGGAAAGTCCGGAGCGGGCCGATTCCCAGAGCAGCCGCCGGTATATCTCGCGGACATCCAGCCGGCGCGATTCATCGTCACTTTCCAGCTCCGGCGTCAGTGGTGACGGTTTCCTCTGGAACTTCTTACCCATCGCGCTTAAAAACTCCCGCAAATCATTACCCAGCCCCCGCCAGCTGAATAACGATTCGTGGATTTCCTCTATCTCGTCTTCGGCACGCCGGGCGCGATAGCGGGAGACAGCTTTAGCCAGGACAAATACCACCGCGGTGATGATAGCCGCAACCACCAGCCATTTAATCACCAGATAAAATTCCGGCGGCAGCTCCCGGGGGGTCTTATCCGGGAAAAGCTCCGGAGCGGTCGTGTTAGCGGAACCCTCTATCGGCTGGAAGTCCCGGCCACGCAGCAGGTTCACTATCCAGCGTATCAGCCAGAAGATACCTTCGAACAGGAAATTAAACGGTATCAGTATGTAATAAAGAGCCTTCACCACATAACCCCAGACGATGCCGAAGCCGTGCCCGACGCTGGTGAAGAAGTCCGCAGAAAAAAGGCCAGAAATACCGAAGACCACGATGACCATGCCGCTGATAACCGTCAGCGTGATGGGCATCCAGCGCCATGCCGAGGTGAGTCCGGCGTCTTCCCGCGGCATCGAACTGCGCATCAGGTAGAGGTGGGAGACAGCAATTGATATCAGGCCGAAGAAAAAGAACGCCATGACATAGAACCCGATGTCCGTGCCGGGCCCGGCGAGTTCATCCGAGGACGAAGAGACCTGCCAGATAACAATCAGCAAAATTAAGACCACCATGCCGAGCACGAAGGAACGGTAGATGTTTCTGAAATAGGACGTGGACTGCCCCAGATTAACGCCCCGCCACCAGAGATACAGTACTGCCGGTAACGCAATTACCAGAGTATCCGGGCGGTTGAGTATGTTGCCGAAAGTGTCCCCGATATAGGCGAACCACCGGCCGCCGGGGAATCCGTAACCGTTACCGTATTCTAGGCCCAGCACCAGCAGGAGGACGACCAACCCTCCGCCGACAATCGCCGCCCGGGCCAGTTCCACCGGCCATTTTTGCCGGATAAACAACCTTATCATGGCGGCCGCTACCACCAGGACGATAATGACCGCGGCCAGGCTCAAAGGAGGGCGCGGCGGGGCAAAAAAGGGCAGGCTGCCCAGCCAGAGCAGGCAGGGGTAGACCCAGAAAGCCTCCATGAGGATTACCGCCAGCGGGTATATTACCGTCGCCAGCCAGTCAAGGTTTTTTATTCTATTTGTCATAGCAAGTTGACGCCCATATATTAACTTTTCATACTGTCGTTGCGAGGCCGAAGGCCGTGGCAATCCCTATCAAGGCCTTTTATCTGTCCAGGGGATTGCCACGCCTCCCGACTGCGGTCGGGATGGCTCGCAATGACATCTAGGACTTTTCTTCGCCAGGCCAACAACATCCTCTTTTCATACTTCCTTCAGGGCGATTTCCGGAATCACTTCCCAGGCAACCTTGTCCGGGACGTGGTAAACGCGCAGAGAGTCCCCACCCGTTCCCGGTACCTCGCCGCCCACTTTTACCAGCGCCACACTCCGCCCCACCCTCTTCAGGTCCAGCAGGGCGCTTAGCAGTTCATCGCCGGGCTGGGCGGAGATAACCACGAGCGTGCTGCCCCAGGGAAGACCGGCCGCTTCCTGCCGGATAAAGCGGTCAATCGGCGTGGTCTCAATCTGGTGGAGCTGCGCCAGGACCTCCAGGATACGCTCCAGCTGGTCGGGGTGTTGACTGTGCGGCACCCGGACGACGCCCTGTGAAAAACGGGTTATCTGGTTGACATAGAGACCGACGCGGAAACCGGATTCCAGGGCGTGGCGGGCGATAGAGGCCGCCGTGATTATCCCGAGCTCCTGCAACTGCAAATTGCTGCCCCAGAGCGGCGCTTTAAGAGTGCGCACGTCCAGGAACAGGCTGACATCCACGGTAGTCGTCGGCTCAAAGACCTTGGTCTGCAGCCTGCCGAGCCGGGCGGAGCTCTTCCAGTGGATCCGTTTCAGGCTGTCCCCGGCGATATAGTCCCTGACCCCGGCCGTAAGCACCGGGTCCTGGAAAAGGTGCCGTTTCAGGCGGATATCGCCGAAGAACTGCCGCGACGGAATACCCAGCTTTTCCAGCGGCACCAGGCGGGGATAAACGAAGAGATAGTCCAGCGTCTCGATGCGCTTTTCACGGCGAAAAAAACCGAAGAGGTCACCGGAGCGGATGGTTGACGGCCCGAAGATGAAGGCGCCCCTCTGGAGGCACTGCATCGGGAAGCGGCGCTTGACCCGGTGGTACATATTGACGGGGAACATATTGCTAAGGACGACGCGGTCCTCGGAGGTTGGCATGGTTTTGCCTTTCAGGAGAGTAACATTTTCCGGCAACTCGTCCTCGATTTGCAGCCAGGGCAGCGGCAGGGGTTTCCGGTTGGCTATTTCGACCTCGTAGAAGACCTCCTCGCCGAAGAAGACCTGGCGGCTGCTGAGGCGGCGCCGGTACTCGACGCGGTTAAGGCAATAACGATTCCAGAGCCGCGATACGCCGCCGGTGAGGAGGAACAGCAGGGAAATCAGGGCGAGGGTGACCTGGTGCATGGCCAGACTGATAATCAGGATAATTGCCGCGATAAGAAGCCAGTGATCGCCCCGCATAATTACTTCTCCCCGGCGACGGTCTCATCTTCCACCGGCACGGCTACGGAGTTCATGATTTCTTTCAAGGTCTGCCCGGCCTTCTGGCCGTGTAACCGGCTCTCGGACTTGGTGATGAGACGGTGGACCAGCACGGGGGTGAGCAGGTATTTGACATCGTCCGGGGTGACGAAGGCCCGGCCCCGTACCACCGCCAGGGCCTGGGCGGCGTTGTAGAGCGCCAGCATGGCGCGCGGGCTGGCCCCCAGTTCCACGGCGGCATGGTGCCTGGTGGCGTGGATAAGGCGGATGATGTAGTCTTCCACGTCGGCGGCGACATGCACCTCGCGGCACTGCCGCTGCATTTCCTGGAGGTCAGCGGAGGCAACGACCGGCGCCAGCTCTTCCAGAGGGTCAGCGCCGCGGAAGCGGGAAAGAATCAGGCGGTCATCTTCAACCGAAGGATAGCCTATCTGTATTTTTAAGAGGAAACGGTCGAGCTGGGCCTCCGGGAGGGGGAAAGTGCCCTCCAGTTCGATGGGGTTCTGCGTAGCCATCACCAGGAAAGGACGGGGCAGCGGCCGGGTCTCCCCTTCGGCGGTCACCTGGCGCTCCTGCATGGCTTCCAGCAACGCCGACTGCGTCCGGGGGGTAGCCCGGTTAATCTCGTCCGCCAGCACTATCTGCGACATGACTGGCCCGGGGCGGAACTCGAAATCGGAGGTCTTCTGATTGTAAATATAGGTCCCGGTAATGTCCGAAGGCAGGAGGTCCGGTGTACACTGGATACGCCGGAAGCTGCACCCCAGCGACTTCGCCAGGGACTTGGCCAGAACGGTCTTGCCCAGGCCCGGCACGTCCTCGAAGAGGATATGCCCTTCACAGAGCAGGGCGATGATGGCCAGTTCCACCACCTCGCCCTTGCCCACGATGACGCGCTCCACATTCTCTTTAACTTTTTCTGCGGCTTCCTTGATTTTCTGAACATTCGCTTCCATCATGGCGGCACCGCTTTCTTTTCTGCTTATTATATCAGCTTCAACCGGGCGTTGCTATCATACATCATACTCGTCCTCGATGCTGCCCACCATTTGCTCCAGGATATCTTCCAGCGTGATGAGTCCCTTGACCTCGCCCTCTTCATCAAGGACAACGGCCTGATGCAACCTGCGGCTTTTAAAATGCCGCAACTGGCTATTGATTTTTTTGTTTAAAGGGATAAAATAGGCCGGCCTTATCAGTTTTTGCATCGACTTCAATTTCTTGCTGCCCCTTTTCCCCAGCAGGTCTTTGGCATGGATAAAGCCGATAATTTCCTGGCTTTTACCGCTCCTCACCGGATAACGCGAGTAGCCGTTCCTTTTAACGGTCTTTAAAGCCTGGTCAATGGTATAGTCCGAGCTTAAAGTCACCAGACGCTTTTTGGGCACCATGACGTCGGCCACCGCTTTGTCGTTGAGGGTAAATATCCTGCCGAGCATATCCTTTTCCTCCCCGGATATGGAACCGTCCTCCCAGCTGATGTTGATCAAGGCCTTGACCTCCGCCTCGGTGACGATGCTCCGTTTCACCCGGGTGATATCAATCCCCAGCAGCAGCAATAATTTCTGCACCACCCAGGTCACGCCGATAGTGATGGGACGGAAAACCGTCATGATTACCTTGATTACCGGCGCGGTGACAAGCGAGATGCGCTGGCTGTGATACTTGGCGTAGACCTTGGGCGTAATCTCGGCGAATATCAGCAATATCACCGTCAGAGCCACCGTAACGTAGATTATCCCCCTATCACCCCAGTAAGAGACCGCGATAACTGTAGCGATAGCCGACATGGCCACGTTAACGAGATTATTGCCCAGCAGGATGGTGCTGATGAGGTTTTCCGGCTTTTCCAGAATCCCCTCGACGATTTTCACGCTTCGGGTATGCCTTTTTGCTAGCTGGCGCAGGCGCACGCGGCTGACGGCCATGAGAGCCGTCTCCGAGCCGGAAAAGAAAGCCGAGCAGCCCAGAAGCACCAATAGTACGATGTATAGAATTACCTGCGGCGTAACCGCCAAACCATTCATCTTCTAACTCCCCCGGTGTATATTCGGGCCCACCTCAACAGGTGCCCGTGGCTAATTAAAATAATTCACGAGCCTCCTCCCAACATTGCTTGTCATATACCCACTATATCAAAAAAGAAAGCATTATCAAACCAGGAGGCGAATTTACGCCACATTTTATCCGGTCAATTCAGGCAATTCCGATGATGGTGAAAAGATACCGTAGTGATAAAAATTACATTATTTCGCAGTCTCATGTAACTATACTTTCATAGACGCTGGTACATCAGCATTACCGGAGCCGGGGAGGTCAGGGAATGGCGCTCGATTATAATATCCTGGTCGGCGGGGAGGCCGGACAGGGGGTGCAGTCCGTAGGGATGATACTGGCCAAAACGCTGGCCTACGGCGGATTCCACATCTTCGCCGACCAGGATTACGAGAGCCGGATAAGGGGAGGGCATAACTTTTTCCGCATCAGGGTAAAAAACAGCGAGGTGCTGGCGGTTGCCGCAACTCTGGACATGCTGGTGGCGCTCAACAAAGAGACCGTAGACCTGCACGAAAAAGAGCTTAAAAGCGGAGGCGTGGTAATTTACGACGGAGGGCAGGTCACGATAAAGCCCGGGGGTGACAGGTACGTCAATATCCCGCTGGTCAAGCTGGCCGAGGACACTGTTCAAAATAAGCTCATGGCCAATACCGTGGCCGCCGGCGCCGTCCTGGGCCTGGTCGGCTACGATTTCGACCTGCTGGCGTTCGTATTGCAGAGCGAATTCGCCCGGCACGGTGAAAAGATTATCAGCGATAATATCGCCGCCGCCCGGGCCGGCTATGACATCGCCCGGGGACAGTGCACCCGGATAAAGTGTCCGAAGATTCAACCCAGAGTAGGGGACGAACAGCGGCTCCTGCTCACCGGCAACGAGGCGCTGTGTCTCGGCGCCATGGCCGGCGGCTGCAAATTCATCGCTGGCTACCCTATGACGCCGTCCAGTTCCATCCTGGAGTATCTGGCAGACAAGGGCCGGCAGTACGGCGTTGTCGCCTTGCACGTTGAAGATGAAATATCGGCCATGAACATGGCCGTGGGTGCTGGATACGCGGGTGTGAGGGCGATGGTAGCGACCTCGGGTGGTGGCTTCGCCCTGATGGTCGAGGCGCTGGCCCTGGCCGGCATGACCGAGACGCCGGTGGTGGCGGTACTGGGACAGCGGCCCGGGCCGGCGACGGGACTGCCTACCCGGACGGAGCAGGGAGAGCTCTGGTTCGCCCTGCACGCCGGCCACGGTGAGTTCCCCCGCGCCGTGCTGGCCCCGGCTAACGCCGAGGATGCCTTCTATACCACCGTTAAAGCCTTCAATCTCGCCGAGAGATACCAGACGCCGGTGATTATCCTGACCGACCACCATCTGGCCACTTCTTACACCACCGTGGACAGGTTCGATTTAAGCAGGGTAAAGATCGACCGGGGTGAGCTTCTCTCCGATGCCGAGGTCAACGATATGGAGGACTACAAGCGACACCTGATAACCAGGTCGGGCATCTCCCCGAGGGCACTGCCGGGACAGGGGAAAGCGCTGGTGGTGACCGACTCCGACGAGCACGACGAAGCCGGCCACATGATAGAGGACGCCGTCACCCGCGCCACGCAGGTGGAGAAAAGGCTGCGCAAGCTGGCCGGGCTGCGGCGCGATACCGCCAGGCCGGAGTGGCGTGTTACACCCGGCGCCGAGGTGACTCTCATCGGCTGGGGGAGTACCGGCAGCGCTATCAAAGAAGCCGCCGCTTTACTCAAGAAAGACGGACAGCCGGTCAACACCCTCCACCTCAACGAGATATGGCCCTTCCCGGCGGAGACTGTCGCGGAAGCGCTTTCCAGAAGCCGTAAAAATATCGCCATCGAGGGCAACGCCACGGCGCAGCTCGCCGGATTGATCCGGCGCGAGACCGGCCGCAAGGTGGACACCGCGATATTAAAATACGACGGCCGCCCCTTTTCCCCCCAAGAGATAGCCGGCCGCCTGCGCCGGGAGGCAGGGAAATGGTAACGCCTGACGATTACGCCACCGAGATATCCATCGCCTGGTGCCCGGGCTGCGGCAATTTCGGCATCCTCCAGGCGGTGAAAAAGGCGCTGGTGGCGCTGAAACTGGAACCGCACCGGTTGCTCTTCGTGTCCGGCATCGGGCAGGGGCCCAAGCTGCCGCACTACACGCAGGGCAATGTCTTCAACGGGCTGCACGGCCGCACCTTGCCTGCCGCCACCGGCGCCAAAATCGCTAACCATGAGCTGACCGTCATCGGCATCGACGGCGACGGCGGCGCTTACGGCGAGGGCGTCGGCCACCTGCTGGCGGCGGCGCGGCGCAATATCGATATAACCTACCTGGTGCATAACAATCAGGTCTACGGGCTGACCAAGGGGCAGGCCTCGCCCACCAGCGAGGCCGGGTTTATCACCAAGACAACGCCGCTGGGGGCCGGCCGGCCGCTGAACCCGCTCATGCTGGCACTGGCTTCAGACGTCAGCTTCCTGGCGCGGGGCTTCGCCGGGGACATCGAGCACTTAAGCGGGCTGATACAGGCCGGCATAAAGCACCGCGGCTTCGCCCTTATCGATATCCTGCAACCGTGCGTTTCCTTCAACCACCAGAACACCTTCGCCTGGTACAAAGAAAGGGTCTATAAACTGGAGGACGAAGGCCATAATCCCGCCGATAAATCCGCCGCCCTGGCCAGGGCGCAGGAATGGGGCGCACGCATACCGATTGGCGTAATTTACCGCCAGGAGAGGCCGACTTTTGAGGAGCGGCTGCCGCAACTCAAAGAAGCGCCACTGGTGAAACAGCCGCTGGACCCGCGGAAAATCGAGGTGCTACTGGACGAGTTTTAGGCGTACTGGATGTCCGCGCTGGGATAAACAGCGACCTTAGACCCGGGTCCGTGGCTCTTTTGCAGCAGCCCCAGAACATCATCCCAATTATTCAACAGGACAAGTTTATCCGGGTCTTCCAGGAAATTCCTGAAGGAGACCTCCGGATACCGGCTGAAGACGATTACCCGGTTAACGTGAGGCGGCGGCTTCATCTGCAGGTACAGCTGGGCCCCGGCGCTGTTGCCGAAAGAACCCATCAGGTAATGGGTCACCTGCCCCTCCGGGGCATTGGCGATGAGGACGACGTCGCCGCCCCTTCGGCTTACCGAGGCGAAAGCGATAAACAGGCCGGATATGGCCTCGCTGACCTTGGCGTAAGAGTTGGCGATAACGATATCGCTATCCCCGGCGAGGGGTGTGAGGTAGTGCTCTTTAGCCTGTTCCAGAGCGACGGCGTAGGCCGGACCGGGAGCACCGGCGAAGACGGTGACCGTTTCCCCCCACATATTGACCATGGCGTCAACCTTCATGTCCAGTCCCACGATGCTAATTGCTTCGTCAATCTCATGGCACCGGGGATTGTTCTCGAAGACCCCCATCCCCGTAACTGTATCGTTAAAACTGCTTTCTCCGGATGATACCGGCGGGGAGTGGAGGGCCACAATCGTTTCGTAAGCGGCCACGCCGGGCAAAACGATTTTCCCGCCGCCCCCGAACCCGACCATGATATGCGGTATGATGGAGCCAATGCCTATTTTTAGGTCGCATTTCATCACCTCGGCGTTGATAATGAGGCGGGTACCGCGCGAGGTCGTGCCGGCGTAGACGCCGTTATAGAAAGGGTTATGATTATACACCGGAAAACGCGCCAGGACGGCCTCGCCCAGCTTCTTGGCGAAGTCGACCCGGTTCATCGCCCCGTGGGCGCCGCCGGCGGCGATAAAGCGTATCTGGCTATCCTGTATACCGGCGGCGGCCAGCTCGGCCAGGACATGGGGGACAATCTCCGCCACCCGGGTCATACGCGTCAGGTCGTCGAAGATAATGACGACTTCTTTTTTACCACGGGCGTATTCCCGCAGCGGCTTCATGCCGATGGGACTGGCTATCGCTCTTTTTATCTGCGCGGGCTTGAGACGCGGACGGTCATGGCCCGCCATATTACTGATTTTCACCTGCCAGTCATCCGGCAGGCAAAGCTCGAGCTTTTTTACGCCGTGCCAGACCAGCTGGGGTAATAAAATACTCTTCATCAGGATACTATCCCTCTTATTATTCCCTGACGTTCCAGCATCTCACGAAGCATGGGCGTGATATCCAGCCCTTCTATCTCTTTTAAGGCTACCCAGCGGCACTCCGCAGCGTCCGATTGCGCCCTGGCCTCCCCGCTGATGTACTTACCCAGCAGGTCGATGATGGCATAATGATACTGCACCCGGCCTTTCTCATCCCGCACGATGTTGTCCACAGTATCGAGTAGCCGGATTATCTCAACTTTAACGGAGCACTCTTCAAACACTTCACGCGTGGCGGCCTCGTAAACCGTCTCGCCCAGTTCTATCAAGCCTCCCGGGATGCTCCATTTCCCTTTATTGGGCTCTCTGGCGCGTTTTACCATGAGCATTTGCCCGTCCCCAACAACGACCACCCCCACGCCGACGCGGGGATACTCCGGGTACCGCCGGCTATCTCTGTTATCGATTACGGTCATCTGCGGACGCACCTCCGGAATAAGTCAATTATCCACCGGCGGGAGAACATTGTCAAAAAACAAGTCAGGTAAGCGGGAAAAGGCGGTTGTTTACAAATTATTTACTTAACCAACCCCAATATTAATCAATTTTTTACTTAAGTAATAGTACATTTTTGCCATATGGCTAATTGCCCAGGGAACAACGGTGCGTATTGACCTTAATTCTCTGCATCAGAGTTAGGCGGTGTTGATATGAAAAGCAACCTACTTGTAATCGCTAAACGCCAGCGCAATGGAGACCGAAGCAAAGCTAATAGTGCGCTGGACGGTGCCTTTTTCTTAAGTGTTAATAACGTGAACACAAGTATTGCGGAAAACTCCATAGATATGATATTCCGTTTTAAGCTCTTACCCGTTTACAGGTTAACTTTCGTCAGTCCGTCCTGCCAGCGCATCACCGGATACACCCCGGAGGAATACTATGCGGACCCGGAACTCATCCGTAAAACCGTCCACCCGGAAGACTGGAATTTACTGCAGGAATTCATTAACCCGGTTAATGCCTGCAATCGTAACTCCACCATACTACGGTGGTTACGCAAAGACGGCTCGGTAATCTGGACAGAGCAATCCCTTACGTTTATACACGATGAGCGCGGCGAGCCGACGGAAGCCTATATCATCGCCCGGGACATCAGCGAGCGGAAGATGGCCGAAGAGGCGTTGCGGGCTTCGGAAGAGAAGTTCTCTAAAGTATTCAATTCCAGCCTCAATGCCATTTGTATCGTGACGGTCGAGGGGGAGACAATCCTCGACATCAACGATAGTTTTACAAAATTCACCGGCTACACCCGCGAAGAAATAATCGGCCACCATGCCGCCGAATTGAATATATGGGTCAATAAAGAAGAACCTGCGCGATTATTAGAAACCCTCATTGAAAACGGCCGGTTGTATAACTTTGAAATCAACTCCCGCATGAAATCAGGGGAGGTGAGGACCGTCCTGCTCTCCGCCGAGATTATCAATATCGCCGGCAAACCATGCATGATCCTGGTGATAACGGATATCACCGAGCAAAAACGGGCGGAGGACGCGCTGAAAGAAAACGAAGAGTTCACCGCCAGCCTGCTTATGAACACGCCCACTCCGATATTTGTAACCTACCCGGATACTTCTATAAAATACGCGAATCCGGCCTTTGAAAAGCTGACCGGTTATTCTTTAAACGATATCAGCGGTATGAAATCCCCCTATCCCTGGTGGCCGGAAGAAACCAGGCATGAAATACAGGCACGCTTAAAAAATTCTACTTTTGGCGACGGTGTAAAAAAGGAAATGGCTTACCGGAAGAAAAACGGGGAGCCTTTCTGGGTTGAGCTAAACGCTACAGTAATCCACCAAAACGGTGAGAAAAGATATATCGTGGTAGCCTGGGTTGATATCACCGAGCGCAAGCAGATGGAAATGGCGCTGCGGGAATCGGAGGAGAAATTCTCCAAGGCTTTTAACGCCAGCCCCAGCATCATGTCCATCACCACACCGGATGGCAAATACGTGGAAGTGAATGAAAGCTTTTTACGCATTAGCGGCCTAAGCCGCGAAGAAGCAATCGGCCGGAGCTCGAGCGAACTCAATATCTGGGCTAACCCCGAAGAACACATCAGGTTCGTCGAGAGAATCAAGGAACAGGGGCACATCTATAACGAAGAGTTCCGGTTCCGGGGAAAGACGGGCGATATACAGACCGTCCTGTTTTCGGCGGAGCAAATCAATATCGGCGGCGAGCCGTGTTTAATCTCGGTCAGCAACGACATCAGCGAACGCAAGCATGCGGAGGAAGCCCTGAAAGAGTCAGAAGAAAAGTTCTCCAAAGTCTTCAGTGCCAGCGCCAATGCTATTAGCATCGCTTCCGGCAAAGAAAACCGATTTGTTGATATTAACGAGAGCTTTTCGCGTTTTACCGGCTATACCCGCGAGGAAGTCATCGGCCATAACGCCAGCGAACTTGGGCTCTGGGCGAACGAGGAAGAGATGAAGCGGTCCTTAGATACACTGCAAAAAGAAGGCAGGGTATATAATCAGGAATTCAGATCCCGCATGAAATCTGGAGAGATAAAGGTAGGTCTGTCCTCGGTCGAGACAATAAATATCAAGGGTGAACCTTGCCGAATAGTGGTGATAACCGATATCACCGAACGTAAGAAGGCGGAGAGGGCCCTGCTTGAATCAGAAGAGAAATTCTCCAAAGCATTCCTGGCCAGCCCTGACGCCATCGCTATTTCCACGGTCAAGGACGGCCGATTCATCGATATCAATGAAAGCTTCGTCCGGATGATGGGGTATACCCGGGCGGAATCCATCGGCCACACATCTTTTGAGTTGAACTTATGGCCGGATGAAGAGAACCGCAATAAACTGATAGATGTATTAAGAAATCAGGGCAGTATCCATAATGAGCTATTTAATTTCCGGAAGAAGTCAGGAGAAATAGGCTTGGGGCTGTTTTCTGCAGAACCTATCGTCATCGGTAATGAACCATGCATGATATCCGTGAACGTGAATGTGACCCAGCAGAAAAAGGCAGAAGAACACCTGCGGCTGCTCGGCTCCGTAACGCAGCAGGTAACTGACTCCACCATCGTCACCGACCCGGACTTTAAAATCACCTATATGAATAAAGCGGCCCAGGAACTGTTCGGCTTCTCTACCGATGAAGCACTTGGCACGGATATCAGCTTTCTTGATGTAGCACCCCTTTCTAAGAGCACACAGAGGGAAATGCGCGACACGCTCGCCTCGGGCAAGACCTGGACCGCGATAATACCGAAGCAGCGTAAGGACGGCAGCATATTCCTTTGCGATTGCAAACGCTGCCCGATGTATGATGAAAACGGCCGGCTCTCTTCCTACATCATCGTCCACCATGACATTACCGAGCAAAAGGAGTTCGAGGAAAAATTAAAGGCCCACAAACAACTGATAGAGAGTATTTTAACCTCCATGCCGGAAGGCGTGCTGGTAACGGACAAATCTGACCAGATTATCTTAGCTAATGAAGCCTTCCGCAGAATTCTCCATACCGGCAGGAAAGTAATTGAGAACAGGCCGCTGGATGAAATCATTCATGTCGAACAACTCCTGAACCTGTATAGATCAATGAAAGCGGGCAACACGTTAAATACCTCCCTGGAATTCAGGTATAAGGTCAGGAACCAGGAAAAAATCATCGACTGCGTCATCATCAGGATGGGCGGGGATAGAATGCTACTCACCTTCACCGATGTATCACGGGGAAGGGAAGAAGAAGATAAACTATACCTCATGGACCGCCTGGCTTCTCTGGGCGAGATGGCGGCCGGCCTGGCGCACGAACTTAATAATCCGCTGACTGGGATACTTACCCTGTCACAGTTACTTGTCAATAGCGACCTGCCCAGAGAACAGAAAGAGGATATACAATGCGTTTACAGCGAGGCCAAACGGGCCGCCAGCATCGTCAAGAACGTTTTGCTGTTCACCCGCAACAATAACTATGAAAACGGCCAATCGTCCGTAAACGAAGTCGTTAAAGAAGTATTAAGGCTGCGTGAACACGAAGAAAGCATCAACAATATCAGTGTGGTGACCAATCTCCAGGAATACCTCCCGGAGATCCTGCTGGATAAATACCAGCTACAGCAGGTTTTCCTGAATATTATCCTGAACGCCGAAGCGGCGATGAAGGAGACCAATCGGCCGGGTATCTTAACGGTAACAACCGAGCGGGTCAATAATCACGTCAATATCATATTCACTGATAACGGGAACGGGATTAAGAAACATATACTGCCCCGGATATTCGATCCGTTCTTCACCACCAAAGACATCGGCAAAGGGACCGGCCTCGGGTTGAGCATCTGTTACGGCATCATCGTGAAGCACGGTGGAAAAATCAGCGTTAAAACACAGGTCGGTGAAGGCACCACCTTCACCATCAGAATGCCGGTAATAAATACGGAAAAACGGGATTAGGGCCCACATGGAGGTAGAGCTATGGCGACGACTCTGCAGAAAGAAAATATCCTCATCGTTGATGATGAGAAAACGGTAAGGAGAAGCCTCAATAGATGCCTATCACTCCGGGGATTTTCCTGTGGGGAGGCTGGCAATGCTGCGGAAGCTCTGGAAGCAATGAATACCCGGCCAGCCGAACTGGTTATCCTAGACATTATGATGCCAGGGACCTCTGGCAAAGAATTACTGCCTCACCTGAAGAAAATCTACCCGGATACCGCCGTCATGATGGCCACCGCCGTCGTCGAGCCTGATACGATCGTGGAATGCATGAAGAACGGGGCCCATGATTACATCACCAAGCCGTTTGACGTTGACCAGCTGGTCACTAACATCAACATGGTGCTGGAAAAGAGGAGGTTGGAGCTTAACCTAAGAGAGAAGCGGCAGGTGCTGGAAGGCAAAGTTGAAGAACAGGCCAGAGACCTCCAGAAGCTCTTCATTGATGCCGTTGAATCGCTGGTAGGCGCATTGGAAGCCAAAGACAAGTATACCGCCGGCCATTCCCGCCGGGTTACCAAGATAGCCATGGATACAGCCATAGCCATGGGCTTCAAAGGCGAAGACCTGGATAATTTACACTGGGCCGCTCTGCTACATGACATCGGGAAAATCGGCATTGACCCGACTGTCCAGAATAAACCGGGTGAGCTGACACCTCAAGAGTATGATTATGTCCTGACGCACTGCGTCATCGGCCCCAGCATCGTCCAGCCGCTGGTCAATGAGAAAATAATCGAGATTATCAAGCATCATCACGACAGCTATGACGGCAACGGTCTGAAACAAAAAGCAATCGGCGAGGCGATACCCCTAGGAGCCAGAATCCTGGCTATAGCGGATTCCTTTGACGCGATGACTTCCGACCGTCCCTACCGGTCCTCCATGCCGGTAAACCAGGCCATCGCCGAGATCATACGCTGCGCCGGCACCCAGTTTGACCCCGTTGTGGTCAAGTCTTTCCTTAAGACTCCCATAGTAAATTCATTAAAGACTTAAAAATATTGAAAGCATGGTCGGTATGCAACAGCTTCCCAACTGTCATGGCGGGTTCCCGAAGAGCCGGGGCACACTCCGCCATGACAGTTTTTCATGTCTCTGCAATGACCTAAGTAACCTTTCAGATATGACGAATTTACTATTTACTCCGGCCGTGCCCCAGAGAATAATAATCCTAGGGTACCTATGCCCAAAAATATACGATTTTAATATGCGGGGAACGTTTAACCGCAGGATAGCTAACATATGAGAGGCGAAAGAGGGACATCGCTGCTAGAAACGATACTTGCCCTGGCCATCATGGGCATTATCAGCGCGTCATTCCTGGGGGGCACGGCCACAACCTCTACCGCCCGCGTTACGGCCGATGAAAGGGCTTCGGGAAAAATCCTAGCTGAAAGCCTGATGGAGGGCATCAAGAAGGACACCTACGCCGCCTCTTACAACGTTAACGTACCGCCCGAATTCGGCGGGTACTCCGCTAATGTTACCTTGGAGGAAAATAACAATATCCAATACATAACTATCCGCATCGAACGCCGAAACCGAGAGGTTTTTACGCTGGAGAGTTATAAGGTGAACCGGCAATGATATTCCGCAGAATCAAGCTATTCAGCAAAAACGAATCCGGTCTGACGCTGATTGAAATCCTGGTCAGCTTGGCGATTACGGGTTTAATTGGCCTGGGCGCCGCTATGTCCAGCGCCCAGGTGCTGAAGGAGACCTCCGAGAACAACGATTATACTACCGCCAGCCGCAACGCCATGAACGCCGTCTACTGGATAAGCCGGGACGCCCAGATGGCCCAGGTCATCTGCGGCGTGTCGGGTTTCCCGCAAACGTCCGAACTCTCGATGGCCTGGAAGGAATGGAACAATAGCTCGCATAATGCCACTTATTCCGTAACCAACGGCCAGCTCAAACGCACCTATTCGGTTGACGGCGACATTACCGAAACGCTGATAGCCGAATTCATCAACTCCGATGCCAATTTAACTTACTGCACCTCGACCAATGATTCGCTCACTTTAACGATTACCACCACCGTTGGCGAAGGAACCAGAACCGTCGACGTAACCAGGATACGCCAGATAACCGCCCGACCTAAATTGTAGTGACCGGGACAACGCCATGAAACGAAAAGTAAAATCATTACCGGCGGGTTGGATTTCAGACGAATCAGGACATGCCCTGATTCTGGTCCTGTTGTTCCTCCTGCTGGGTAGCCTTATGCTGGTGCCGGCCCTGGACCACCTCAACACGGCCCTGAAGACCGGTATGAGATACGAGGATAAGACCGAGGCCCTTTATGCCGCTGATGCCGGGATTGAAGATGGCATATGGCAGATAAAATACAACGGCCTCAAGCCCAAGTTCGGCGGTGAGGAAAACTATAATTACGATTTCACCACCAACGCGTCATATCTTCTGGAAGACCCGGTTAATGGCCTGACGACCAATGTGACCATAAACAACATCTGGATTCCGAGCAATATCACGCTGGACGAGCTCGGCTTAAGCGCCAGTGAAGCCCAGAGTATCATCGAATCGGATAAGCTGATAGTATCCGGCACGTCCGGGGCCTCACCTGGCGAACCGTACCACATTATGATCCAGTTTGACCCTGATACGGGCGATAATCTAACGATTAAATCAGTGGGCGTCTGGCTGCCGCAGGGTTTTTCCTATGTGCCGGAATCCTGCGACCTGGACGACCCGGAAAATGCGGATGAGGAGTACTATCGGTATTCCGTCAGCACTTCTCCCCATTGCGGCGGTGAGGCCACCGTCTGGAGTTATACCTCTCCCTACCCGCTCTTTACCTCTTTCCCCAACTTCATCTCCCAGAGCGGCAACCTGACTTCGACCATCGAATTCAGCTACGAGTCGCCTTCGAGCGACCCGACCAAGATGCCGGCGGGCATCGCCTGGGTTACGACCGAAATGACCGATTCGCTCGGCTGCCCCAAGGCCAATGATGTTCCCATCTCCTGGGACGTGGACACGCGGATTTATAAGATTACCTCTGCAGCCGGCGGTACCAGCATCGAGGCCTACTCCTCCAAACTGGAGCTGCGTGACCTCAACGAGGCTATTGCCGGCGATTACGTCGCCATCGGTAATTCCCTGATGACCGATGATAACTCCGACCATATCAAAGACCACTGGCATTCTTCCAGCTACACCACGCTGACGGACAATCCTTCTAATGCCGACGTGATTTATGCCTTCCTCTACTGGTCAGGGTTCCGTTATGATAATACGGTGTTTTCAGATACCTGCACCAGCACCAATTTTACCGGTTCCTGGACGAACGGGGGCGATTGGTCATATTCTTCGTACAGGTACCAGGGGCAGCACACTGGGGCCTCCGATGATACCCGGTACCTCACCATAAACAACGGCGTGGACCTGGGCTCTTACCCTTCTGGCACAGAGTATGAAGTTTCCTGGAGCCAGTCGGTGGTCTCCCTGTCAGATGTGTTCTCCGATACGTGTTCCAACTCCAATTTGAGTAATTACTGGGTAAACGGAGGCGACTGGTCTTATGATAACAATAATCCCAAATACTACAAAGGGCAACACTCCGGGACGGACGATGCCACCAGGTATCTTACGCTGGCCAGCGGCCAGGACCTGAACGGTTGCTCCGCCGCTACCGTTTCCTGGAACCAGTGGAAAAGCGGCACTCTGGACTCGGGTGACTATCTCTATTTCTATCTATCGTCAGATAACGGGACCACCTGGAGCAGCAATTTTACCGCCGGCAGCAGCGCCAATCTGACCGACTGGGCCACTGCGTTTACCTACACCATCCCTGCCGAATATTTAACCAATGGTTTTAAAGCCAGATATTACATTGCCGGCTTTGGTTCCGGGAAATATTGCAATATCGATAACATCAAAGTAACTCCCCAGTATTCCGCCAGCGACGGCCTTGACTTTGCCTTTTATGACGGCAGCAACTGGGGCAGCAATATCCAGGCCTTCCGCGGTCCCGACAACCCGGCCAGCTCTTTCAGCTACGCCATCCCCAGCGAGTACATCAACAGCAATTTCAAGATGAGGTTTTACCTGGTCGGCATGGGCGGCAGCCAGCAATATTGTCGTCTCGATAATATAAAAATCATCGTCAGGGCGCCCGATACGTCCATCACTTTCAGTATCGACGACGAGCAGGTGTATCTGGACGGTAACGGCGACCCCCAATCAGGCTCCCAGCCGCTGATGGCCTCCGATGCGTCCATCCTGATCAACGAGTCCTGGGGGGGATTTTCCTATGCCTGTCACCGTGACGTGTCCAAGCTGGTAATCAAGTACCCGGTGGTGCCCGAAGAGCAGCACCATACCGGCAACGCCAAGTACACCATCGGCGATGTGCAGGCAGACCCCGGCGAACACGTATCTTACGCCGGATGGTCTTTGATAATAATATATTTCAGCCAGGAAACGGCCGGGCACTATCTATACCTGTATGACGTCTTTTCATTGAATCCACAGTACACCAACATGGACTTCGATTATGACGGAGAGCCGGGCGGCGAGATTACCGACTTCGTTATCCCGGAACCGATAAGGGACAATGAAGGCAACATCACGGAAACAGTAGCCGCGAAGCTGACATGTTTCGTCGGGGAAGGCGATGACTGGCTGTGGGGTTCCATACCAAATACCGATTGCGTTAAAATTACCGGCCAGCAGTCAGAGCAAAGCAAATACCTTTCCAACAACGTCAGCCCCGATTATAATGTCTGGAACTCGGCGTCGCCCGGAATGAGCTACGAGGGTGTGGACATTGATACCTTCGAGATATTGTGGAACGACAATATTTTAACGCCTAATGATATCAGGTTGCACCTGGATATGTATTCCGGCCAGGACTTCTGGAACCTGATATATTTCATTTTATCCGTACGCAGCAAGACCGTCATCGGCGGTACGGAGCACTACATCATCAGGGATTAGACCTACCGACGTAACACCTCTAAGAAGCGCTGGTGCGGAAGCGCCAGACAGCTATCACGCCGAAAATCACCGTAAAGACCAGCAGGGCCACCATGCTCGGCACAGCGGCGCCGAAATCGGCGCCGAAGACCATTACCTTATTGAAGCCGGTCGTCGCCCAGGCGTGCGGCGTCACCCTGGCGATATTCTGGAGCCATTCCGGGTAAAGGAAGAACGGCCACCAGCATCCGCCGAGGGGCGCCAGCACCAGCGAGGTGATGACTGCCAGCGAGGCGGCGCTCCGCTGCGTCCGGGCGAGAGTCGCCAGCATCAGGGTAAAGGCCGATGACATGATTACCATGAGGAACGAAAGGATGATAACGGCGGCCGGCGATAGTCCCATGTCCACATGGAATATCAGGATACCCAACACCCAGAATACGATTATCTGAATCAGTCCGCGGATAGCCGTGCCGGTGAAGATGCCTCCCAGGATGGTCTCCCGTTTCACCGAGCTCGCCAGTAACCGCTCCAGGGTGTGGTTTTTACGCTCGCGGACGATTGTCTCGGCCATGATGGCGGCGGCGAAGAAGACGAACATCACGAGATAGCCGGGGATAACGAAATTGGCGGGATTTTCCGCTTCGACTTCTCCTATTTTCTCCGTCCGGAAGGTCAGGTAAGACGCTTCATCACCGCCGGCGCCCCCGGCAAAGAGTCCATTCATCATCTGCTGGACCGCTTGATTGATGCCTGCCGTATCGGCGGGGGCGATGACGCCGCCTTCGATAAACAGCGCTACGCTGGCCTCGACAATGACATGGCTGGCGCTGATGCGGGAGGAGATGGCCCCGGCCACTCCGTTCAGGGCCGCCCGGGTGTTGGCGTTCCCGGCATCGGCAAAGACCTCCAGGCTGGTAGGCGAGCCGGACATCACCGCCGCCGTGAAATCCGCCGGAAAGGCGATAAAGCCGGCCAGCTTTTTGTCCACCACGGCCTGTCGGGCTTCGTTATAATCTTTATCCCAGATTATCTTCGGCTCGCCGGGTTTGAGGAGGGACTCGTCTTGCGTCTCCATGGCGCCGATTATCTGGTGGCTCAAGCCGCCGGGTGCCTCCTGCGTGACCAGGTGCAGCTCCAACCGCTGGTCTTCACCGCCGACGCCCTGCATGAGGGAGTTGAACATGATGATAAAAAGAAAAGGAAAAACGATGAAGAAGAAGACAGCGGCGCGGTCTTTAGTGAAGATCTTCAGGTCTTTCAGGGCGATAAGCCACACACGTTCCAGTTGTTTCATGACTTCTATTTACCCCCGGGCACGGCCCGGAAAATGAGCCGGCTGACTACCAGGCCGACGACGATAACCCCGACCATGACCGTGAACGGAAAGCCAGTGCCGGATAGGGAGCCGCCACTGTTGATTACCGACCTTATAGCTTCATTGGCATAGGTATTGATGGAGAACCGGCCGATAATCTCCAGGGTGGAGCCCGGTGCCGCCTCAAAGAAGGTGCCGCCGAGCATGGTCATGGCCATGGTCAAGACAACGCCTATCCACGTAGCCGCGTCTTCCGTGCGGGCAATTGAGGCGATCACCATGCCCAGCGCCGAGGCCGCCGCCGCAAATACCAGGATGACAAAGATGGCCGCCAGAAAAGACAGCGGCGTGAAGAGCTGAAAAACGGCGTAAGACAGCCCCAGCAGGATGAGGGTCTGGACAAAGCCCCGGCTGATGCTGGCCAGGAACTTGCCGAAGAACAGTTCCCCCGCGCTAAGCCGGGTGGTCAGCAGCCGCTCCAGCGTGCCCCGTTTACGCTCCTCGACGATGACCCTGGCGCTCAAGGTCAGGGCAAAGAGGACGTACATGGTGACAATGCCCGGTATATACTGGTTAATGAAATCGGGGCTGCCGCCGATTACCTCCTCCGCGACGCCTACCAGGGGCTGCTGGCGTTCTTCATCCAGCAGCTCCCGGACGGTGACGTTGATACGGTCTTGAGAAATCCGGGTCTCTTTCAGGTTATTTTTGACCTGGCTGGCCACCTGGAACTCCTGGTCAATCGCCCCGGCCACGCCGCGTATAATGCTGGCCAGTATCTGCCCCTCCTGCCCGCCGTTGCCCCTCTGCAGGAAGGTCAGCTCCGCCCTGCCCCCGGCCGCCAGGGTATCTGAAAAGCCGGCCGGGATATAGAGAACCAGCGTCAGGTCCGACCGGTCCAGCTTGGTATTCGCTTGCTGGAGGGTGAGCTCCTCAATGCTGATTCCCTGAACTTCGTCCATCTGCTCGAGGAGACGGGTGGCGTAGATGCCTTTATCCTCGTCCACCACGGGGGCGGTAGCCTTGAAAAGGGAGGAACCCCCGAAGGCGCCGTACATCAGGGCAAAGGTCACGATGGGCAGGAGGATGCCGAAGGCCAGGTCGCCCTTGTCCTGGAGATAAAGGCGGACTTCATTGAAGGTAATAAATAAGGCTCTTTTCATTACGTTCAATCACGCAAACTGCGTCCGGTCAGTTTTAAGAAAACGTCTTCAAGGGTCACCTTATCGGGCGGACCGAGCTGCGATTTTAATTGATAGGGCGTATCGAGGGCGATAATCTGCCCGCCGTCCATGATGGCAACGCGCTGGCAGAGACGGTCGGCCTCTTCCATGTAATGGGTGGTGTAGAGGATGGTCATGCCCTTTTTCTGGAGGCCAAGTATGTTCTCATAAATATGATTCCGGGACTGCGGGTCAATGCCGACGGTGGGCTCGTCAAGGAAGAGGAGCCGGGGTTCACCCATGAGGGCAATGGCCAGGTTAATGCGACGCTTCATACCTCCGGAAAATTTGGCGACTTTCCCTTTCGCCCGGTCTTCCAGTCCCATCAGTTCGAGGTTGGTCATCGCCTGGGCGCGGGCGTCCCGGCCGTTCATCCCCGCCATCCGCCCGAAAAAGACCATATTATCCATGGCGGAAAGGTCTTCATAAAGGGCCAGGTCCTGGGGGCAGACCCCGATGATGCTGCGGATGGCCTCGGCCTCCCGGCTCATGTCATGGCCGCCGATGTTAATCTGGCCGCTATCGGGTCCGAGGACGGTGGACAGCATGCGGATGGTGGTCGTCTTGCCGGCGCCATTGGGCCCCAGCAGGCCGAAGATTTCCCCCTTATGGACAGAAAAGGAGACGCCGTTGACAGCCTTGAAGTCATTGAAGCTTTTATGGAGGTCGGTGACAATCATGAATTCATCAGCCATACGCTTGCCTCCGCTTAAACTCGTAGAAAATATCAGGAGTATTATAGCATCATGAAATACAAGAAACAAAAAAACAGGGCCCCCGTTTTCTCGGAGGCCCCGTCAGTTGTCTGAATATTATTAAGAGTTACTTCCAGAGCACCGCGGCGACGTCTTTCATGCCGAGCTCTTCCAGCCTCTGCCTGCCCGGCTTGCCTGATTCCAGGTCCACACCCATAGCCTGTAGATATTCGTTAAATAACTCATCCCTGTTCAGGGTGTCGCCGGCGCGCGGGCCGACCTTCTTGGGGGGCACGCCCATCATACGTTCGGGGAGTTCGAACGGAACCTTTAAACCCTCACGAGCGTTAAAGGCCAGCCGGATATTGTAAATCCTCTCGCCGGTCTTGAGGAGCTCATCTACCGTGATATCCCAGCCGGTAACGGTCATTATGGCCTCGACAAACTGGTCGAAGTGGCTGAGACCGTCGCCCCAGACAATCATGCACATCCCCGCGGCATTAAAGACCTCGGTGAGGCAAGCGCCCCGCTTATGTCCGGGGCCACGCCCCTTTAAAGAACGGCGGTCGAATTCGGGAAAATCCGGCATAACGCCGGGCGGATGCGGGCCTTCGCCGCCCTGGGTGTGTCGCGCCGGGGTCGGCTCGGCCCCGTAGCCGATGGCAAAGCCATACCCACCCCTCGAATCATGCGCCGGTATCTCTTCTCCGCCGATGTGCATGGCGTACTTCTCCGCACCTTTGCCTATTTTCCTCGCGGCTATTTTGACGCCGTCGGCGAGGACATCGCCGAAGCCTTCGCGCCTGGCCAGCTTTTCCGTCATGGCCACGATGGACTTGGTGTTGCCCCAGGTCATCTCCAGGCCGTCGGTGTCTTTTTTGGTGAGAACGCCGTTCTCGTAGCACTCAATGGCGAAGGCGATGCAGGCACCGGCCGAGATGGTATCCAGACCATAGCGGTTGCAGATATCGTTAATTTTGACTATGGATTCCAGGTTGTCGTTGAGGAGGTTGCTGCCGAACATGGCCAGCGTCTCGTACTCCGGCTTATGGGCCCCGGCCTCGTACTTATATTCCCCGGTGCCGGCTTTCATATGCCCGCCGCAGGCGATGGGGCAGTGCCAGCAGCCGTACCTTCTTTCCTGTTTAGCAATTACCGGCTCCGCACCTAGATTCTTATATTTCAGAAAGTCAACGACCGCCGCACCCGCCCAGTTCTTGCATGGAGCATCATCGGATTCGCAAGCCCCGTTAAAAAGGCCCGGCGTACCGAAGTCCCTCATAAACTTGGTACGGGGCCCCATATTGGCCAGGTGGTTCTTCCTCATATCATCGGCCTTCTTCTCATCAGCCACAGGCACCTTGATATTGCCTTTGAGGGCGATGGCCTTCAGCTTCTTGGAGCCCATGACCGCAGCCAGACCGGAGCGGGCCGCCGCCCGCCCTTTGTTGTTCATGACCGCAGCAGTCAGGGCCAGTTTTTCACCCGAAGGGCCGATGCAGGCGACCTCGACATCCTTACCCAGTTCGGCCCGGAGGATATCTTCGGTTTCAAAACTATCTTTACCCCAGATTTTCGCGGCGTCTTTCAGTTCGGCCTTGCCGCTATCGATAAAGAGATAAACGGGTTTGTCCGATTTGCCGGTGAAGAATACGGCATCGTAGCCGGCGAATTTCAGGGCGGGTCCCACATTGCCGCCGGAGTTGGCATCGCCCCAGCCGCCGGTGAGTGGCGATTTACCTACCATGACGTACCGGGAACCGCCGAGCGCCGGCGTACCGGTGAGGGCGCCCGTCACCAGTCCCAGGATGTTGTCCGGCCCCAGCGGGTCGACGCCGGGCTTCTGCCGGTCGAATAGAATTCTGGCCCCCAGGCCGTAGCCGCCCAGATAGTCCCGGCAGACTTTTTCATCGAGCGCTTCTTCCTTGATCTGTTTCTTGGAAAGGTCCACCCAGAGAATCTTCCCCATGAAACCGTGTGCCATGTATTACCTCCTTAGAAAAAATGTCGTATTCCGAGCAATATTAAGGTTACAATGAGGTACAAATATTGTCAAACGCTTGATTGACGTAACAGTGACAGAGATGTAAAATCAGCCAAGTTATACCAGCGAGAGGTACTTTGCGGTGGAAGTGATTATCACAGCCGAACCGGAAGAAATTACCCTGGATACCGAGAGAAGCGCATTAATCGTCGTGGATATGCAGAATTCTTTCTGTAAAAAGGGCGGCATGATGGATTTCTTTGGTAAATTGAACGAACATCAGGCGCAGCGTGTAATTTCCGCCTGCCAAAAAATAATCCCTGTTGCCAGAACGAAAGGCATCCCTATCTGTTATTTAAGGATGACATACGGAACCAAAGCCGATGCCACTCTGGGTCCAGACTCGCCGTTCTACTGGAAAGAAAAAGGCCTGGCGGCGATACGCAGGAATCCCGAATTAAAAGGCAAGTTCCTGACTCAGGGCACGTGGGACTGGGAAATCGTAGATGAATTAAAGCCGGAAACGGACGATATTATCATCAACAAAGCGCGTTATAGCGGTTTTGTTAATACGGAACTCGATGAAGTTCTAAAAAAGCTTAAAATCAAGTACCTCGTTTTTATCGGGCTATTCACGAATATTTGCGTAGAGTCGACCGCCCGTGATGCCTTTTTCCATGAGTATTTCCCCATCTTGATAAGGGATGCGTGCGGGAATACCGGCCCGGAATTTATCCAGGAAAGCACTATCTGGAATATTCAATCCGCCTTCGGATGGATATCAACGGCAGATGACTTGATAAAATCCTTACGCTAGCTGTCACATTTTTTCTCAAAGGAGGCGAAGATGTCACCAGTATTACAGGATAAAGTGGCTGTCATCACCGGGGCGGGGCGGGGCCTGGGCAAGGCCTTCGCCCTGCGGTTCGCGGAGGAAGGGGCGAAGCTGCTGCTGCCCGATATTAGCCTGGAGCGCGCCCAGGGCACAGTCAAGGAGATAAAGGCCAAAGGCGGCGAGGCGGCCGCCATGCTGACCGATATCTCCAGCGAAAAAGACACGCAAAAAATGGCCGCGGAGGTTATGAGGCTTTACGGCAAAGTGGACATCCTCCTCAATAACGCCGCACTGTATTACGGCGTCAGGAATCGGCCCTGGGACGCCTGGTCAGTGGCCGATTGGGACCGCCTGTTCGAGGTTAACGTGCGGGGGACCTATCTCTGCTGCAAGGCCATCGCCCCCCTCATGGTGCAGGCGGGGAGGGGCAAGATTATCAATATCGCCTCGGACGTCTTCAAGGTTCCCGGGGCCAGTTCACTTATGGCCTACGCCTGCAGCAAGGCGGCCGTCTATTCGCTGACGCAGTGCCTGGCGCGGGCGCTGGGGCCCGCCGGCATCAACGTGAACAGCATCGGCCCCGGGTTCACGGCCACCGAGGCGAGCCTGGGGCGGGACGGCAGCGCGGAGACCTTCCAGGCCACGTTGGAAGCGCAGTGCCTGAAGCGCCGCGAGGAGCCCGATGACCTCGTGGGCGCGGCGGTTTTCCTGGCCTCGGCGGACTCTGACTTCGTCACCGGGCAGTACCTCGTCGTCGACGGCGGCAGCGTGATGGTGTGATGGAGGCACAGCAAATAACAGGAGACCTGTCATTGCGAGGGCGCAGCCCGTGGCAATCTCCATCTTCGGTTTAAGCATGTCATGGGGATTGCCACGCTACGCTCGCAATGACGTTTAATATTGAGAGTGATAATCCCTAAAAAGGAGGACTTTGTATGTACAGCGGCGGATATACGGGCAAAATATTGAGGGTGGACTTGACCACACAATCTGTTAAAGAAGAGCCGGTCTCTGAAGACCTTATAAAAAACTACCTCGGCGGGGCGGGATTCGCTATTAAACTTTTATACGATGAGCTTAAGCCCGGCACGCCGGCTTTAGGCCCCGATAACAAGCTCATTTTCGCCGTCGGCCCGCTGACGGCCACGGGCGCCAGCTGCTCCAGTCGTATGGCCGTCGCCGCCAAGTCACCACTGACCGGCGCCATCGGCCTGGCGTTAGCCGGAGGCCAGTTCCCGGCCGAGATGAAAATGGCCGGCTACGACATGATAGTCATTGAGGGCGGGGCGGAGAAACCGACCTATATCGCCATCGAGGACGGGAAAGTCCGCTTCCGCAGCGCCGTAAAACTGCAGGGCATGATGACCACCGATACCCAGATTTTCATCAAAGAGGAACTAGGCGACCACGACTACCGGATTGCCTGTATCGGCCCGGCCGGCGATAGGCTCGTCCCCATCGCCTGCATCGTCAACGAGCGCCGGGCGGCCGGCAGGAAGGGACTGGGAGCAGTGATGGGCTCGAAGAACCTCAAGGCGATTGCCGTGCGGGGGCATAAAAAGCCGGCCATTGCTAACGCCGTCGAATTCAAGAAAGCGCGGCAGTCCATGAACCAGGCCATGAAAGACAGCGACGTGCTTTATCCCGAGTTCTCCAAAGCGGGCACGCCCATGGTGGTCGATACCACGACCGACCTGGGTATTTTCGCTATTAAAAACTGGTCGGCCACGGGACAGATTGACATGGTCAAGGCGCTCGGGCGCGATGCCCAGGACACGATGAGTATCACCCGCAACCACTGCCACGATTGCCCGGTGGGCTGCAGCCAGGTGAAGCTGGTCACTTCCGGCCCGTACGCCGGTTATCTTAGCGAGGGCCCCGAGTTCGAATCGACCTACTCGCTGGGCAGCACGGTGGGGGTGGACTACCTGCCCGCCGTCATCGCCGCCGACCGGCTCTGTGACGAGTACGGCATCGATACTATTTCAGCCGGGGTAGCCATCGGCTGGGCGATGGAACTTTATGAAAAAGGGATACTGACGAAAAAGGAGACCGATGGCCTCGACCTCAAATTCGGCAACCATGCCGCTATGATTGAGATGCTGCGGAAGATAGCCTACCGGGAAGGCCTGGGCGACCTGCTGGGCCAGGGCACGAAGAAGGCCGCCGGTAAAATCGGTCAAGGCACGGCGGACTACGCGATGCAGGTCAAAGGGCTGGAGATGCCCGCGTACGACGTCCGCGGCGCCAAAGCCCATGGCCTGAACTACGCCACCGCGTACACCGGCGCCGACCATAACCGGGGCTACGCCTTCCAGGAAATCTTCGGCAATCCGAATCCGGAAAAGGTGGATAGATTAGCCATCAAAGGGAAGGGCAGGTTGACCAAGTGGAACCAGGACGTCCGCGCCGTCACCTGCGACTGCGCTACGATGTGTGCCTTCCTGCTGGACATGGCCGTGCCCGATATAGCCTGCCAGAACACCGCCGACCTGGTCAACGCGGCCACCGGCCTGGACTTTACCAGTGAGGAAATCCAGAAAATCGGGGAGAGATTGAACAACGTGGCTCGCCTTTTCAACATCGATGAAGGCTTCACGCGCAGGGATGACTCGTTCCCCAAACGCCTGATGACCGAGCCCATCAAGGCCGGGGCTTCCAAGGGGGAGGTCATCAGCCAGGCGGCCCTCGATGAGATGCTGGACGAGTACTATGCGGCCCGCGGCTGGGACAAGAACGGCACACCGACACCCGCCAAGCTGAAGGAGCTTGGGGTAACGAAGCGCTCCTCGCGGTAATGCCGATGCAAATTGACAGTGGCTGGTAATATTATTAATGGCCAAAAACCCGGCAGACAGACGCTGGACCTTCCTGGGCCTCGGGACGGCGATTATCGCCACCGCTTTCGGCATGTCCACGTCCTGTATGCCGGTACTCTTCAACGAAATAGCTAATAAACTCGACCTGAACATTGTGCAGATAGGGGTGGTGTGGGGGTTCGGTTCCATGGCGGCCATCTTCAGCATCCCCACGGCCGGTTTCCTCGCCGACCGTTTCGGGGCCAGGCGCGTCTTGGCTGTTATCTGCCTCCTGGCCGGCATCTTCGGCGCTTTGAGGGGGCTGGCGGACAGTTTCACCACACTGACCATAATTTCCCTGCTTTTCGGGGCGGTCAGCGAAGCATTACCGGTGGTGGTAATCAAAAATACCAGCCTCTGGTTCTACGGGCGGGGCCTGGGGACGGCCCAGGGGGTTATCACCGCCGGCGTGGCCGGCGGTTTGATGGCCGGCGCCATGCTTAGCGCCACAATGCTGTCGCCCTGGCTGGGTGGCTGGCAGAACGTCATGTTTTTCTACGGAGCCATCACTTTCCTCCTCGGTGTCCTCTGGTTCCTGACCGTACCGGAACCTGCCAGGTCGGGAAGCCAGCCAAAGACCCCGGCACCACTTACGGCGATGAAACACGTACTGCGCCGCGGTAATATCTGGCTAATAGCCATCGCGATGATGGTTTTCGCCGGCAGCAACAAAGGGGCACTGGGCTATCTACCGCTCTACTTGAGGAATAGCGGCTGGTCGGCCGCCGGGGCCGATGGCACTCTGGCCGTCCTTAATGGCGCCGGTATGATAGCCGCCGTGCCCTTCACCCTGCTCTCTGACCGGCTCGGATTAAGGAAATCGGTGCTGATTCCAGGGCTAATCACCTCGACTCTCGGCATAACCCTGCTGTGGCAAGTCACCGGACCGGCGGTTTGGCTGCTGGTCGTTATGGCCGGTCTTTGCCGCGACGTCATCTGGGCGTTCGCCGCCACCATGACGGTTGAGACCGAGGGTATCGGCCCGGAATACGCCGGTATCTCGGTGGGACTGGTCCATTCCGTTACCCGTGTCGGCTACGCTTTTGCGCCGCCGGTCGGGAACAGTCTCGCCTCTCTCCAGTCAGGACTTCCTTTTGCGTTCTGGGGAGGGCTCTCCCTGATTGCGCTAACGGTGTTTCTCTTTGCCAAAGAGACCGGGAGCGTTACGCGCCGGCCCAGATAGCGGGGGCCGGCCGGGCGGGCTTAACGCCACTTTTCCACCAGCCCCTCCGACTATCCTTTAGTGGCGGCGTCCTTTACCGGCAGCGGCCAGGGGGGCAACGGCGAGCCAGAGCGTGATGGTGATGAGCATGGCCTTGACGTAGCTGATGGTGACGATGCCGAACTCCGGTGAAATAATCCCCCAGAGCAGCATCAGGAAAAAGGCGCTCAAGAAGAAACCAGGTATGGCGGCCAGTATTCTGAAAAATCCCATCTTAATCCTCCTTACACCTTCTTGATGCTTTATTCCACGAATACCCTGACCTTTTCTCCCCGGCCACCTTCGACGTCGATTTGCATATCGCCCAGAGCGTCGATAAGGTCTTCGATATCTTCCGACTTGATACTGTTCATATCGAATTCAATGCCCTTTTCCTTTAGTGCGCTATTAACCTTATCCATGGCCCCGGGCGGAACCAGGGATTTGAGTTTCATGCCGGCGCGGATCAGGGACATCGGCACGCGGACATTGACCCGGCCGACGTTGCCGTCCTGAAATAAATTGCCTTTACCATTGGTGCCTTCTTCCCCTGGTGTGACGGTCACGCGCAGGTACTTGTGACCGGCCCCGGTCCCTTTCTCTCTGTCCCCGGCAGGCTCGTGACCGGCGGTACCGTGCCCTTCATCGCCTTCCCCGGAGCCGACCGCGTCGAGCAGCCGGCGGGCATCCTCAACATTTATCTTGCCTTGAGCTAGCATTTCCAGTATCTTCTTCTGACTTTCCGACATTTCATTGCCTCCTTCTCCCGTTTACACGACGGAAACATAGACGTGTTGACTGCTGTTCTGAACATCGACCTCCAGACCGCGCATCGCCCAGAACGAGACGATAGCGGCTTTCAAGACCTTCAGCGCCCACAGGCCCCAGCCGCTCGGCCAGAGCACGAGAAGGGCGATGATTATCAGCGGCGAAAGCACAATCAGGACCACCAGCGCCAGCGGCAGGAGCAGGAAGAGCGGCAGCCAGAGCCCGAAGCTCCTGTCTTCTTTCTCAAATCTGATGTGCATCAACATGGGCGGCCTGCTCATTGCTCCAGCCTCCTTAGCGCCTCGTCGGCGGATATTTCGCCGCGCTCGAGCTCTTCAATCACTTCTTCCTGCGGCGTGACCTTGACTATCTGGACGAACTCGAACTGCCGGGCGATGCGGTTAATCCGGTTTTTCACGGTGGGATAACTGATGCCGAACATCTCCTCCATATCTTTGATGGAGCCGCTACAGCGGACAAAGGCCATCACGAAGACCTGGTCCTCGGCGGAGAGATTGTCCAGGGGCGGGAGGGTAAAGCTCCCCTCGATGGCGATATCGCTGTCCACCAGGCGGACGCGCTCCACCGTTATCGGTCTGCCCTGGGTCATCCTGGTAAGTTCCTGCCATTCTTTAGCCATTTTTACCATCACCTTAATAAATTTAATCGCCGACTTAATTTTCTTAATATATTATAATGTTAAACATTGATTTTGTCAATACCCTTTTTAATATTTTTTATAAAACGGCCCAAAAAAGTTAATTTTCTTAAAGGTACTTAAGATTTTTTCTCTGTCGTTGCGAGGGCGAAGCCCGTGGCAATCTCTATCGCTGGATTAAACCTATCAAACGGATTGCTTCGTTAATACTCGCAATGACGACAAAGGACATTGACGCAATTGCGCAGTTGCTCTATAATCGTTCGGGAGTTTCAACCATGCCCGTTATCTGTATCGCCAACCAGAAAGGCGGCGTCGGCAAGACGACCACCGCCGCCGCCCTCGCCCGGGGCTTAAGTGAACACCAAAAGCGCGTGCTCCTGGTGGACTGGGACCCGCAGGCCAGCCTTACCATCAGCCTGGGGTTGAACCCGGATAAACTGGAGCTCACGGGGTACGACGTCCTGACGAGCACCATCAGGAACAACGGCAGGGTCTCCCTGCGCGAGGTCATCCTGACTTCCGTCAGCCCGGGCATTGACCTCGTCCCGGCCAACGTCGAGCTGTCACAGGCGCAGCTGGACCTGGTGAACGCCTTCACCCGCGAGCTGATGCTGAAAGAGATGCTCCGGCCGGTGCGCAAAGACTACGATTTCATCCTCATCGACTGCCTGCCCAGCCTGGGCCTGCTGACCATCAACGCCCTCTCCGCCGCCGATAGCGTCCTCATCCCTTTGCAGGCCGACTTCCTGGCGATGAAGGGCCTGGCCATGCTTTTAAATACCATCGTCCGCGTTCAGGAGAGAATCAATCCATCGCTGGAGATACTGGGCATCCTGTTCACCATGGCCAACCCGCGCACCCTGCACAGCCGCGAGGTCATCGACGTCACCCGGCGGGCCTTCGGCGACAAAATCAGGGTCTTCGAGACCACCATCCCCGTCAGCGTCCGCTTTAAAGAAGCCCCGGCCGCCGGGGAGTCCATACTGACCTATGCCCCCAAATCCGATGGGGCGGAGGCCTACCGAGTACTTACGGAAGAGGTGCTGCATGAAAAGAGCTAAGATAACCGAGGAGCTGGCCTACGGGACGGCGCTGGACCGCCTTACCAGCGGCGACCGACCGGCGGCTTCTCCCGAGCCCCGACCGTCCGCAACGGCGCCTGCGATGCCGAAATCAGCGATGATCAAGCTGTCTGTCTTTCTCAACCGGGAAGAGGACGCCTACCTGGAAGGCCTGGCTTCCACCGCCAAGTTCACCGGCGGGAAAAAGCTCTCCAAGACCAGGCTCATCGAGGCCATGGTGCGGGCTTTCCGCCAGACCGACCTGGACGTACGCGGCGTCAAGGACGAGCAGGAGCTTTTGAACAGAGTTAAAGCACAGGTGAGGTAACTTTTTATTATAAGTCTTCGAAAAGCGCCGGATTTGCGATTTTACGCTTTCTGGTAGGTGTTTGGACAAAGGGCCGGCTAATTTCTTGTATTGGGCTCCGGGATAGGGAGGGGATGGGTAAGGCGGAACCGCCGCATTAGCTCATTGTGAGTCAACGGCGGCGGCGTTAACGGCTGAGGCGTGGTAGGAACCGGCCGGACACAGCCTACTACTTCTATCATGTCGATATTTTCCGGGTCATAGCCAGGCCGCAGGCCAGTGAACGGCTCTTTGGTTACTGTAATGTCTTCCATCTCGGAGGCGCGGTAGAGCTTCCAGCCTTCGGTTTTGTTCGAGTCGGTGTAGCCGCCGGTCTGATAGCAGATGAGTGATTCGTTATCGGCTTCGCCGTGCATGGTGATACCCAGGGCGAAGGGCTCCACGGTGCGGTAGCCGCCGTGGTAATAAAACTCGATTACGCGCCGGGTGTTAATGGCCTGGCAGAGAGTTGCCCTTGTCTTCTCCCTTTTCTGGGTGATATGGGATAAATCCCTGACGCTCTTTGCCATGATAACAGTTCCGTTGTATCTACGAACCACTCTAAATTATTATGTCAATAATGTCAATAAAAGAATGGTTAGAAATTGGTAGTTGTTGCGGCTTCTGCCGGAATTCAGAGGGGGTGAAGAAATGGTGAGGAGCTTGGCAATACAGGCCTGACGGTTACCTTACCCTTATCCTGCCCTTCGGCTCGGCCACCACCTCCCCGATGACAGCCGCCCCGGTAACGCCTTCACGGTGCAGTTTGTCCAGCAACGGCGATGTCTTCTCTTCCGGCACGGCTATCAGCAGGCCGCCGGAGGTCTGGGGGTCAAACAGGGTATCCTGAAGGTATTGCGGTACGCTTTCATCGATGTCAATCATACCTTTACGGAACTCCCGGTTGCGGTGGAGCCCGCCGGGAATCATGCCCATTTCCGCGTAGTCCCTGGTCGCGGGGAATATGGGCACGGCCGCCGCCTCGATAATCATGCCCACCTCCGCCCCCGCTACCATCTCGGCGGCATGGCCCAGCAGGCCGAAGCCGGTGATGTCCTTGCAGGCGTTCACGCCCGCCGCCAGCATCAGCTCCGAAGCTTTGCGGTTGAGAGTAGTCATCGACTTCACGATGGCGGTAACGGCTTCTTCGCTGGCGACATTGCCTTTTATCGCCGTGCTGATGATGCCGGTACCCAGCGGCTTGGTCAGGATAAGGCGGTCGCCGGGCCGGGCGCCGTTATTATGAATTACTTTGTCCGGGTGGATAGTGCCGGTGACGGCCAGCCCGTACTTGAGCTCGGGGTCGTCCACGGTATGGCCACCAAGCAGTATCACCCCGGCGGCGTACATCTGGTCGAGGCCGCCCCGCAACACCTCCCGCAGTACGGCGATGTCCATACTTTGCTGCGGGAAGCAGACGACATTCAGCGCCGTGAGGGGCCGGCCGCCCATGGCGTAGACATCGCTCAAGGAGTTGGCCACGGCAATACGTCCGAAATCGTACGGGTCGTCAACTATGGGGGTGAAGAAATCCACACTCTGAATGATAGCCAGGTCAGCGGTGAGCTTATAGACGCCGGCGTCCTCGGCCCGCTCCATGCCCGCGATGAGGTTGGGGTCGGTCTGGAATTTCAGGCCGGCCAGCGC